>JAFAHT010000092.1 GCA_019237095.1 Planctomycetaceae bacterium | reverse complement strand
GAACTCCTCGTACTTCTCACCCCGCAGCCGGCGCTGGCGATAGCCCCGATAGAACGGGTCGGCCAGCAGCTCGACGTTGTCGGTGCCGACGTCGAGCGAGATCGGCAGGCAGAGCGCCGGGTGGATACCCCCCGCGGCGGTGTAGATTGCAAGCTTGCCGACCGGGATTCCCATGCCGCCGGCGCCTTGGTCACCAAGGCCCAGGATCCGCTCGTTGTCGGTGACCACGATCAGGCGGACGTCGAGGTTGGGTGCGTTGCGCAGCACCACGGGGATGTCATGGACGTCCTCGGGAGTGATCCAGAGACCGCGTGGATTGCGGACGATATGGCTGTAGAGCTGGCAGGCCTTGCCCACCGTCGGGGTGTAGACAATCGGCAAGAGCTCACCGAGGTGCTCGCTCAGGACCCGGTAGAAGAGCGTTTCGTTGCGGTCTTGCAGTGCGGCCAGCCCGATGTATTTTTCCAGGTTGTCGGCCTTGGCCTTGACGCGCTCGAGCTCGAGTGCCACCTGCTGCTCGATGGTCAGCCGGGCATGGGGCAGCAGACCGCGCAGGCCGAGCCGGTCGCGCTCGGGGCGAGAGAATGACGCCTCCTTGTTGAGCAGCGGATCGCGCAGCAGCCGCGTCCCCCGCAGCGCCGGTTCAAGCTCTTCCGTCGACCCTGTTCGAGCCTCCTGATCTGAATACGGTTTGGACGACGCCATGACTGGATCTCCAACACGACCCGCGGGCGAGTTCATCCTTGCGCCCTCGATCCAACTTCGAGGGGCTGTTGTCGTCGCAATCCGCGGGCGAATTCTCCTACTGATCCGGCCTCAACGATTATAACGCCTCTGCGACGACAAATCTCGGGTAAGCCACCGAATCATCCACCTTCAGATAACTGGCCATTCCTTCCGTACGTCTTACGAGGGAAGCGCCGCCACTCCGGCGATTTCCACCGAGCGGCTGGAACCGGGCATGCGGACCCCTTAGCCGGTGCCGTGCTTGGTGGGATGACTGGTCCCGTTTTCCAGCTTGTTCAGGCGTTGCTCGAGCCGGTCCAGGGAAGCGTTTTCCTCCTCAGCGGTGTGCGGCTGGTCGGACGGAGGGGCGGGGCCGCCCTTGTGGTTCCGTTGCGAGGGCTGTTCCAGACGCCTGAGCCGTTCCTCGATCTCCGAGATCCGGGCATCCAGCTCAGCATGTCGACCTGGGCCATTACCGGGCGGTCCTGGCGGCCGTGGCCGAGCACTATTGGGATCGCCGTAGATAGCATCTTGCAACAGCGCAGGGGCGCGGTGAGCCGGGATCTGGCTGCCTGGGCTGGCGCGGGAGTTGACGCCGGTAACACTCCAGGAGCTGTCCGCGGCTTTTGGGCTGACCCATCCCGACAGCGTGCGCAACCTGATTCGTCGGGCCGATCGCGCCCTCCTCGGCTCCCGTCTGCTCCGTGGCGAGATCGAGACTATCCGCCAGCGCCTCCCGAAAACCGAAAACCAGCCCTGACCTCGCGAAGCCCCCTGGCCTGACTCGATCTGGCTTTCGTGCTGGTCTGACATCCAGCGCGCGGAGGTCGCGCCGACAGAAGAGGCTCAATCCCGGATGGCACTCACGGAAGACCGAGCCAGGCATCAGCCCGGCGCGTCCCGATCGCCGGGGGCGAGCGTTTCTTCCACCTTTGCATGCCGGGAGCCATACCTTTACGAATGCATTGATTCAGGGTCGTCCGCAAAAAAATCCAGAGGGGGATTGAATACCAGAGTCGGCTCCCCCATGATGATCGTTCGGCGGCCGGTGTGTTTCATCGTGGTCTCGCTGAAGGGGGGATATCCATCGTGGCTAAGATGACGTCGATGCAGGCTGCGGTGCATGTACTGGAGAGTGAAGGGGTGGGTCTGGCCTTCGGCATCCCGGGAGCGGCGATCCTGCCGTTCTACCAGGCGCTCAAGGCCAGCCGCATCCGGCATGTCCTGGTACGTCACGAGGAGGGGGGGACACACGCCGCCGAGGGCTACACCCGCGCCGTGTCGGGTAAGATCGGCGTATGCATCGGCACGTCGGGGCCGGCCGGCACTAACATGGTGACCGGCCTCTATTCGGCGATCGCGGACAGCATCCCGATCCTGTGCATCACGGGACAGGCACCCCGCGCCGCGCTGCACAAGGAGGATTTTCAGGCGGTTCACATCGCCGCCATCACGCGTCCGGTGACCAAGTGGTCGACGACCGTGTTGGAGGCTGCCCAGGTGCCCAGGGTGTTCCGGCAGGCCTTCCAGTTGATGCGCTCGGGCAGGCCGGGGCCGGTGCATATCGACCTCCCGCTCGACGTGCAGAAGGAGGTGATCGAATACGACCCGGATTCCGACGGCCCGCTGCCGGTGAGCAAGCCGGCCCCTCACCCGAAGGCCGTTGAGAAGATGCTCGACCTGCTCTTCGCCGCCAATCGCCCGCTGATCGTGGCGGGGGGTGGGGTCATCCACGCCGATGCCTCCGACCTGCTGGTCGAGTTCGCCGAGATCACCAACACGCCGGTGGTGCCGACCTTGATGGGCTGGGGGAGCATCCCCGACGACCACCCGCTCTATGCGGGAATGGTCGGGTTGCAGACGCAGCACCGCTACGGCAACGCGACCTTCCTGGAGAGCGACTTCGTGCTCGGCATCGGCAACCGCTGGGCCAACCGGCACACCGGCAGCACCGATGTCTACACCCGCGGGCGCAAGTTCGTGCACGTCGACATCGAGCCGACCCAGATCGGCCGCATCTTCTGCCCCGACCTCGGCATCGTCGCCGACGCGCGGCTCGCGCTCGAGGCGTTCGTCGACGCGGCACGCCTTCGACAACGGGCGGGGGAAATCCCGACGCGGACCGAATGGCGCGAAGCGGTCCACGCGCGCAGGCGGACGATGCGGCGCCGCACCGACTTCGACCAGGTGCCGATCAAGCCGCAGCGCGTGTTCCAGGAGATCAACGAGGCGTTCGACCACGACACGCAGTTCGTCACGGCCATCGGCCTCTATCAGATCGCGTCGGGCCAGTTCCAGCACGTCTACAAGCCGCGGAACTACCTGGTCTGCGGCCAGGCCGGCCCGCTCGGCTGGGAGGTCT
Organism: Planctomycetaceae bacterium; assembly: GCA_019237095.1. Classification (GTDB taxonomy): domain Bacteria; phylum Planctomycetota; class Planctomycetia; order Isosphaerales; family Isosphaeraceae; genus Aquisphaera. Next base: position 6,870 of record JAFAHT010000092.1, on the reverse strand, counting down.
CGGCCTGCACCGGGGCCAAGCTCGCCAACCCGGAGAAAGAGGTCGTCGGGATCGTCGGCGATTACTCGCTGCAGTTCCTCTTCGAGGAGCTCGCGGTGGCGGCGCAATACCAGGTCCCGTTCGTCCTGATCGTGCTGAACAACGCCTATCTCGGCCTGATCCGCCAGGCGGAGCGGGCCTACAAGATGGATTACGAAGTCCAGCTCAGCTTCGCCAACATCAACGCCCCGGAGATCGGCGAGTACGGCGTTGACCTCGTCAAGGCGGCAGAGGCGTTCGGGTGCCTGGCGACCCGGGTCTTCCAGCCCGGTCGCATCAGCGAGGCGATTGCCTGGGCGCGCCGAGAATCCGAGCGGCGACGCGTGCCGGCGCTGGTCGAGGTGATCACGGAACGGGTCACCAACATCGCGATGGGCCCGGAGATCGACCGGATCACCGAGTTCGAAGAGGTCCTCGACGTGCTCGATGGGCAGCTCGTGGCCTCCGGTAAGCACATCGAGGCCGCCCACGCCGAACCGGCACATGAGCACGCCACACTTGATTAGCGGCCGCTCTTCGCAAGACGCGATCCGCGGGATGACAATCATACGGATTCCAGGAATGGCCTGCACGGTCTCAAGGATTTCAAATCTGAAAGGGTGTACGAGGAAGTCTCTCAGACAGATGTCGGGTGGGTTGAGCGCAGCGAGACCCACCCGACACGAAGGCTTCTCGTTCACCCTCTGAGAGTCCCCGGACCCGGTTCGCGACCCCGAGGGAACGACCATGCTCCGCTTCTCTGCCAATCTGTCCATGCTCTTCACCGAGATCGGCTTCTTGGACCGGTTCGCCGCCGCAGCGGCGGCCGGTTTCGAGGGCGTCGAGTTCATGTTCCCCTACGGATACGACAAGGATCGCCTGGCCGGCCTGCTGCACGAGCACGGCCTCACCCTGGTGTTGCACAATCTGCCTGCGGGCGACTGGGCCGCCGGCGATCGCGGCATCGCCTGCCGGCCCGACCGGGTCGGAGAGTTCCGCGCGGGGGTTGAGGAGGCGGTTGCGTACGCGACCGCGTTGGGCTGCCCGCGATTGAACTGCCTCGGCGGCATCGTGCCGCCGGGAGTTGACATGGCGCGCGCGAAGGACACTCTCATCGCGAACCTCGCCTACGCCGCCGAACCACTCGCCAAGGCCGGCATCGAGCTGCTGGTCGAGCCCGTCAATACGCGGGATATCCCGGGCTTCTTCCCTTCTCGCACGGCCCAGGCGCTGGAGATCCTCGACGTGGTCGGCTCGGCAAACCTCCGCTTGCAGTTCGACCTCTACCACGCGCAGGTCATGGAAGGCGATCTGGCACGCACGATCGAGGCGAACCTGCCGCGCATCGGTCATCTGCAGGTGGCCGACAACCCGGGGCGGCACGAGCCTGGCACCGGAGAGATCAACTTCGACTTTCTCTTCAAGTTCATCGACGGCCTCGGCTATGACGGCTGGATCGGCTGCGAGTATCGGCCCAAGGCGGAGACGTCTTCCGGGCTCGACTGGCTCGCGCCATATCTCGACCGCGCCCGTCGCCGCCCCTCACCGGAAGGAGAGCGAACATGAGCGATCTGGGATTCATCGGGCTCGGCACGATGGGCCGGCCCATGGCCGGGAACCTTCAGGCCGCCGGTCATCAATTGTTCCTCTGCGAACGTGACATCTCGCGGTTGCCGCGAGAGCTCCTTGATCGCGGGGCTGTCGCATGCAACTCGGGGCGCGAGGTCGCGGAGCGTGCCGAGATCGTCTTCCTGATGGTGCCCGACACGCCGGACGTCGCGGCGGCCCTCTTCGGCTCCGGAGGCGTCGCCGAGGGCCTGTCGCGGGGCAAGATCGTCGTCGACATGAGCTCGATCTCCCCGATCGAGACCAAGGTCTTCGCCAAGCGGATCGGCGCGCTCGGCTGCTCGTACCTCGATGCGCCGGTCTCCGGCGGCGAAATCGGCGCGAAGGAGGCGTCGCTTTCGATCATGGTCGGCGGCGACGAGGCGGTCTTCGAGCGCGTCCTTCCGCTCCTCCGCCTGATGGGCAAGAATATCACGCGGATCGGCGGCAACGGCGACGGCCAGACGGCCAAGGTGGCCAACCAGATCATTGTCGCCTTGACCATCGAGGCGGTCGGCGAGGCCCTGGTGTTCGCCTCGAAAGCAGGGGCTGACCCGGCCAGTGTGCGGGCGGCGCTGCTTGGCGGCTTCGCCTCCTCGCGCATCCTCGAAGTGCACGGCGAGCGCATGATCAAACGCGAGTTCGACCCTGGATTCCGGATCGCGCTCCACGTGAAGGATCTCGACCTCGCGCTCGGCGGGGCGCGGGCGCTTGGGCTCAGCTTGCCGAACACGGCGAGCTGCCGGGAGCTGCTCAACGCGTGCGTCGCGCGGGGAGGAGCGGGGTGGGACCACGCCGCACTCGTCCGTCCGCTCGAGTGGCTGGCCGACCACGAGGTCGCGCCCGAGGCGTAACCCCCCCGGTGGTTCATCCGGCAAGTCGTCTGATACCGGGGACGGCCGCGATCCCCGGCCGACGTCGTGGCCGGTGCCGCCGGCATCGGCCCCGGAAGAACGAGCGGCGGTGCCCGTTCCATTAGGCGCTGTTCCAAAATAAGTATTCCACACTAACATATTACTAACGGTACGGAGAATAGTGTAGTTCTACTCACATCTACCGAAAAAAGCGGGCAATCGTGGTTACTCATGCTATGGAATTATCATAGGAACACTACACAAATATGGAACAGTTATTTTGGACCAGCTCCTATTAGCAAGGCGAGCAGCGCCTGCATTGGAGAAGCCGTGCCGATCTGTTATGCTGACCGGCATGTCGGTGACGTTGGAACCGGGTGCGGGCCAGGCAGGAGGGGACAGCGATGCGGGTGGTCGTCGCCCCGGACAAGTTCAAGGGGAGTCTTTCGGCCCCTGAGGCCGCTCGGGCGATGGCGAGTGGGGTCGCGTCGGCCGCGCCCGGCGCGGTGATCGACCAGGTGCCGATGGCCGACGGCGGCGAGGGGACGGCCGAGGCGCTCGTCGCGGCGACCGGGGGCTCGTTCCACGAGGCCCTCGTCTCCGGCCCGCTCGGGACGCCCGTCCGTGCGCGGTTCGGCCTGCTCGGCGACGGCCGGACCGCCGTCATCGAGATGGCCTCGGCGTCCGGCCTGGTGCTCGTCCCCGGCGATCGGCGCGACCCGTCGCGGACCTCGACCCGGGGGACTGGCGAGTTGCTCCTGGCCGCACTCGCGGCAGGAGCGCGCCGCGTCATCCTGGGGATCGGCGGTAGCGCGACCAACGACGCCGGCGCGGGGCTTGGCCAGGCGCTCGGCTACCGCCTGCTCGACGCCGACGGACTCGAGCTCGGTCCGGGCGGTGGTGCGCTCGACCGGCTCGATCGGATCGACCCGCGCGGTCGCGACCCGAGGCTCGACGACGTCGAGGTCGCCATCGCCTGCGACGTGGATAACCCGCTCTGCGGCCCGCACGGCGCCTCCGCCATCTATGGGCCCCAAAAAGGCGCGACCCCCGCGCAGGTCGCCGCGCTCGATCGCAACCTCGATCACTTCGCGCGGATCGTCGCGCGCGACCTGGGCATCGCGGTCCACGACCTCCCCGGCGCCGGCGCGGCGGGAGGTCTCGGCGCCGGGCTCGTCGCCTTCGCTGCGGGACGGCTCGAACCGGGCGTCGCGCTGGTCATCCGCGCCGTCGGCCTGGGGGACCGCCTGCGCGCGGCCGACCTCTGCCTGACCGGCGAGGGCGCGCTCGACGCCTCCAGTGCCTTCGGCAAGACGCCGATCGGCGTCGCCCGCCTGGCCCGCGCGCTCGGCTGCCCGACCCTCGCCCTGGCCGGCACGATCGGCCCAGGCGTCGAGGCCGTCCTCGACCAGGGGATCGACGCTTATTTCAGCCTCTGCCCCGGCCCGATCACGCTCGACGATGCCCTCACCCAGGGGAGCCGACTCCTGGAACAGGTCGCCGCGCAGGCCGTACGGGCCTTCCTGGCCGGGCGGAAGGGAAAGAATAGCGGAGTGAAATGAATTTTCTATGAGGCTGGAGAGTTGCGGCCGGAGCGGAAGGGTGGTAGACTCATTTTCTACCTTAAATAGTTTCGCCCATCTCCAATTCGAGAAACGTCAGGCCGATGTCCACGGCGTCTCCTCCCAAACTCTCCTCACATCTGCTGTCCGACTTGATCGCCGCCGTGGGCGCCGAGAAGGTGCTGCACCACCGCGAAGAGCTGGTGGTCTACGAATGCGACGGCTTCGTCATCGACAAGAGCATGCCCGACGTGGTCGTGTTCCCGACTTCGACTGCGGACGTGGTCGAGGTGGTCAAGCTGTGCAACAAGTACGAGGTTCAGTTTGTCCCTCGGGGGGCGGGGACAAGCTTGGCCGGGGGCACACTGGCCGTCGGCGGTGGGGTGGTGATCTGCTTGAGCCGGATGAAGCGGATCCTCGAGATCAGCACTCGCGACCGCTACGCGATCGTCGAGTCGGGGGCGGTCAACGTCTGGCTGACCCGCACGCTGGCCGGGACCGGCTTCCACTACGCCCCCGACCCGTCGAGCCAGCCGGCGTGCACCATCGGCGGCAACGTGGCAACCAACGCGGGCGGCCCGCACACGCTCAAGTACGGTGTCACCGTCAACCACGTCCGGGGGGTCGAGCTGGTCCTCCCCGACGGCGAGGTCGTCGAAACCGGCGGCGTCACCGAGGAGAACCCCGGCTACGACCTGACCGGTCTGATCGTCGGCCACGAGGGAACCTTCGGCGTCGTCACCAAGGTGACCGTCGGCCTGACCCGCGACCCCGAGGCGGGCCGCACGCTGCTGGGGATCTTCGACAGCGTCGAGCAGGCGACCGAGACGGTCAGCGGCATGATCGCCGCCGGGATCGTCCCCGCGGCGCTCGAGATGCTCGACACGCTCGTGATCCAGGCGGTCGAGCAGGCCTTCGGCTTCGGCTTCCCGACCGACGCCGGTGCCATCCTGATCATCGAGGTCGACGGTCTCGACGCCGGGCTCGACCGCCAGGCGCAGGCGATCTCCGAGGTCGTCCAGGCGCACGGCGGCTCGATCCAGAAGTTGATCAGCTGGCGGACCCGCAAGGAGCCCGATTACATGGCGATCTGGAAGAGCCGCAAGTCGGCCTTCGGCGCCATCGGCCGCCTGAGCCCGGCCTACTGCACCCAGGATGGCGTCGTCCCCCGGACCAAGCTGCCGCACATCCTGCGGCACATCACCAAGGTCGGCGAGCGATACAACATCCAGATCGCCAACGTCTTCCACGCCGGCGACGGCAACATCCACCCGCTCCTGCTGTTCGACGAGCGCGACCCCGACCAGATCCGTCGCGTCCTCGCGGCGGGCCACGAGATCCTCGACGAGTGCATCGCCTGCGGCGGCAGCGTCACGGGAGAGCACGGCATCGGCGTCGAGAAGATGGCGTTCATGCCCCGGCTGTTCTCGCCCGTGGACCTCGCGGCGATGGTGGCACTGCGCAACACGTTCAATCCCCAGGGCCTGTGCAGCCCCGACAAGGTGCTCCCGAGCGGTGCCGGCTGCGTCGAGCGCAAGAGCCCGGGGCACCGGGCGCCGGCGTGATGGCGATCTGGCGTCGCCCCGAAAAATCGATTACCGTCGCCGGTGTTCTTGGTTCAAGTTTCGCACTTCTGAGAAGCGTGGTATCCATACCTGACCTTGCAACGGCTGCCCCTGAAAAGGGCCGCTATACCCGCTAGCGCGGCGCCGGATTCTCGGCGCACAGGTAGTTGTTCATTATGTTCATTGATTTCCCCGCCGACCTGCCCCCGGAGGACCTGCGTTGACCACGCCAGAACCCTCGATCATGGATGGCCCGCTCGGCGACGGCCGGACCGCCTCGGCCGTCGATCGCCCGCTCGGCGACGGTCGGACCGCCTCGGCCGTCGATCGCCCGGAGACCGTGGACGCGCTGCGGCAGGTGGTCGTCGAGCGGGTCGCCCAGGGCCACGCGCTCTACCCGCAGGGGGGCGGTACCGCGCTCGATTACGGCAACCCGCCCCGCGACCCCGGCGTTGTGATCGACACCCGGGCGATCGGCCGGGTCATCGACTACCCGGCCGCCGACATGACGATTACCGTCGAGGCGGGCCTGACGCTCTCGGCGCTCCGCGCGGTCGTGGCCGAGAAGGGCCAGAGGCTCCTGATCGACGCCCCACAGCCCGACCGCGCCACCCTGGGGGGGATCTTCGCGACCAACACGAACGGCCCCCGGCGGTTCGGCGCCGGGAGGCCGCGCGACCAGATCATCGGCGTCAGCTTCGTCACGTCCGACGGCGCGCTGGTCAAGGGGGGCGGCCGGGTCGTCAAGAACGTCGCCGGGTACGACTTCCCCAGGCTCCTGACTGGCTCGCTCGGCACCCTCGGGATCATCGTGCAGATGACCCTTAAGGTCCGCCCGATCCCCGAGGTCTCCGCGAAGACCTGGGTCCCGATTCCGGACGTCGAGGCGCTCGGCCCGACGTTCGACCGTCTGAACACCTCGGCCACCCGGCCGATGGCGCTGGAGCTGCTCAATCCGACCGGCGCCCGCCTGGTCGGCGAGGCCCTGGGGTTGTCGACTTCCGACTGGGTCCTCGTCGTCGGCTTCGAGGACAACGCCACGTCGGTCGCCTGGCAGCTCGACCGGCTGAAGGACGAACTGGGCCGGGCCGACCTCGCGATCCTCGAGGGGGCGACGGCCGGGCCGCTCTGGTCGGCGCTGACCGAGTTCCAGGCGGCGGAGGTCGGGGCGTTGAGCTTCATGGCCAACCTCCGCCCCTCGTCGGTCGTCCCATTTGTCACGCGCCTCGACCCATCGCGGTGGGCGATCCAGGCGCACGCCGGCAA
>JAFAHT010000370.1 GCA_019237095.1 Planctomycetaceae bacterium | reverse complement strand
GGCCGCGACCCGCTCGCGAAGGTCCAACGAATAGGGACGCATGACAGCAAACTCCTTCCACAGCTACTGATCCCGAGATGTTCCCCCTCTATCGAATTATTCGCGCGTGCAACCCGTGGGTAAACCGCTGTAGTTGGTTTCATTTAGCTGCGTCCCTGTTTCCGTCCTCTATATAAATTCGTCTGTGATCGGACGTTGTTGTCGAGAAGCAGATGTTGGCTGTACGGAACAGTGCTCCTTCCCGTTGTCTGCGCTTTGGTTGAGCGGGAAGTGGCCATCCGGGCGGCCCTTTGCAGCCTGGGGACGATCCCCCACCCAACTAGCCCTTCGATTCCGTGCGGAGGCATTGTGCGATGCACGCCGCTTGTGTACATTGGTGAAGTAGACTAATGGTAGCCCATCATCCATGCGTACCGGCGGACCGATCCTCTATGACAAGCAACTGCATATTCTGCGGCAAGGCGGAAACCTCCAAGGAGCATGCTTTCCCAGAGTGGTTAATGAACCGCTATAGAGCGCCGGGTTCACTAGAACATCAGCGTAGCCTTCATGCTGTTCCGAGAATTAAGAAGCGGGTCGATTGCCTCAGGATTACCGTCGAGTGTGTCTGCAGGAAATGCAACAATGAATGGATGAGCGGGCTTCAGGCTCGCGCCATACCGGTAATCACACGTCTGCTAGATTGCCCAACCTGTACGCTGGATACTCACGACTGCAAAACCCTCGCCCTCTGGGCTGTGATGTCCACGATGGTGCTGGAGACCTTCAATGAGGCTGAGACCTGGCGATTCACCGATCTGGAACGCTGCCTGTTTCATAAATGTGAGCAAATCCCGCCTTTCACACGCGTTTGGACCGCGAAGTGGATCGCCTCGCCGGGGCCTTTTTACGAATCGCACAATCAAGCGACCGAAAAGTCTTCGGATCGCGGGACCGTAACTACGTTTGCGTTTGGCAATCTCGCCTTCCAAGTTCTGAAGGTGGTCCCCCACAACCCGAAGATGAGTAGTTTCTTCGTGGCGACTTGGCCGGGGCTTCCTTGGGATCAGATCATGCTGCAGGTCTGGGAGCCACAAGTAGTTCCGATTTGCTGGCCTCCCCTTATGGCGATTCATGGAGAGGCCGACTTTGACGAGCTTGCGTTGCGGTTCAGTCCTCCTAGTGTAGAAGATTCTGACAGCCCAGAGAGGAGCTGACAGCCGGCTGTGATGCTCAGATCGCCAACCTTAACCTGTAGTGCGTCCGACTGGTGTTCCCAGTCAAACCAGCCGAACCTGGGACTCGCTGATCTGATCTCTCGATAACTTGGTGACATCATACGCAACTCAAGAGAATCGCGTTCGGTGACGCCGGAGCGATCCGCTGGCGTGTCTTCGATTCACGCCCGGCTCGAGAACCAGTGGTTAGGCGCGAGGTGGTTCGATCCGATCAGCCAGGGGACCGCTCGCGGATCGCCGCACCAGCGCGCGGCGATCCGCAGAGCGGTCCTGACCAGGTCCAGCGTGAGCTCGGGGACAGGTCCGCACCAGCGAATCAAGGTGTCGCCAAGGGCCAGCGGGAGAACCACGCGACGAAGCGGTCCTTCGGGCCCAAGTGGAGGAAGTTCGATATTGCCCGTAACGAACAGTCCCCCGCTCCCGGCCGCGAGCTGGTTGCCCACATACCAGCAGGCCTTCTCCTTGTCCCACGGACCGTCCCAGGTGAAATGATCGCGGAAGACGAGAGCTCCGTCCCGGCGAACTTGGAGATCCTGCACAATCCGCTCGAACTGGTGGAATTCGGCCTCTTGACCCACGCGGGCGTAACGCCCGGGAGTCCAGATGTCGCCCCAGATGAGCCTCGCGCCGCGGTCGAGATCGATCTCGGCTTTCTGGTGGTATCGACAACCGCGAAAAGGGATATTGGGCCCGGGAAGCAGAACGAGCTGGGAGTCCGCGGCGGCCTTCACCCGCCACTGCTGGGTCGCGAAGCTGCGGACTGCCGGATGGATCCGGGTCGACGACTGTCCGGTCACCACGGCGCAAGAGCCAGGCCGCGCATCGATCTCCACCAGGTGCCCATCGCCGTCGAGCAGGCCGGCCGTCGGGTTGAGCAAGTAAACGAGCGAAGCAAGCTCTCCGGGGAATTGAAACGGAGGCAATACGCGGAGGGGAACTTGCTGGTAAGTCGAACCAAAGCAGGTCCGCCCCTGCTGTTCGACCAGAGTGAGATGAACGCCGCCGATCTGGCCCGCGGAGTGCTCGGCGAGTCGGAGCTCGCCGAATTCGGCCGGAATCAGGAAGTCTTCGGCCGTGATGCGAACTGCTCGCGGACCCATCGAACCACATCCTCTACTCCGTCGCCCTGACGGAGGCTGATCAGGTAAAACGGCCGGTCCCCGCGCATCCGCAGACTGTCGCGCCGCATGACTTCCAGGTCAGCGCCGACGTGCGGAGCCAGGTCGATCTTGTTGATGACCAGCAGGTCGCTGGTGCAGATTCCCGGACCTCCCTTGCGGGGAATCTTGTCGCCCTCGGCGACATCGATCACGAAGATGAACACGTCGGCCAGCTCGCGAGAGAAGACCGCGGTGAGGTTGTCGCCGCCGGACTCGACGATGACCATCTCCAGGTCCGGGAAGATCCGCTCGAAATTGGCGATCGTGCTCAGGTTGCCGCTGGCGTCGTCGCGGATGGCCGTATGCGGGCAACCGCCGGTCTGAACACCGACGATCCGCTCGAGCGGTAGTACCTTGCGGCGGGAGAGAAACTCGGCGTCCTCGTGGGTGTAGATGTCGTTGGTGATCACCGCAAGGTTGATCTCGGGCCAGAGGTCTTTGCAGAGCCGCTCGACCAGCGCGGTCTTGCCCGACCCCACGGGACCCGCCACGCCCAGGGTGAAGGTCTTGCGGCGCGTGGCCGCGTACCGCGCGGGTCCAGGACGGCCCAGGTAATCGTAGTCGTGGGGATGCTCGTGAGGATGATCCCCTTTGTGCATCGCGACCATGTGCCCAAGTCGACGCCGGCTCCGCGGCAGCCCGGCGAAGAGGGCAGTGCGGACTCCGTCAGGAGCGGAAGAGCCGGGAATAAAGCCGTGTCTGCTCATCGCAAAGAACCTCGTAGAACGGCGAGCCGCTCCCGGCGGAGGCGAGGCTGCGCTCGGCGAAGGTGGCTGCCAGATGGTTGATTTCTTCATGAAGATACGCGATCATCTGCTGGCCATGCGTGTGCCCGACCGGGATGGCCCGGACGCCCGCACCGATCATACCCACGACCGCCTGGTGGAGGTATGCCTGCAAGGTTTCCACCACGGAACCGCCGGCGATCGCGCCCAAGAGCCCGAAGACCACGGCGTGGTTCCAGTGGCGAAAATCGCGGCCCGCGGCGGTACCGGTCTCGAAGGCGGAAACTCCCCCGGCACTCCAGACCCAGGTCGAGGCCAGCGCCAGCAGTTGCTCCCCCATCTCGAAGCTGGCCGAGCGAATGGAAGGAGGAGCGATCGAGGCGGTCAGGATGACATTGGCGCGGGCAACCGTCTCCCAATCCCGTTTTTCCACCGCGCGGCAGCACGATGCGACGATGACCCCTTCAAGGGGGCCTAGAACATGCCAGAGCCAGTTCCGGATGAATCGCTCGAGTGACTCGGCGTCTCCCACAAGCCGGCGGGCGATCGCGGCTTCGAGGCCCCAGGAATGGGTGTAGCCGCCAATCGGTAACGCCGAGTCACTGATTTGCAGCAGGCGCAGGTTCATCACTCAGAACAGGAAGTAACGCTGGGCCATGGGTAAGACCTTGGCCGGCTCCGAGCCTACCTTCTGACCATCAACCCAGACCTGGTAGGTATCGGGATCGACCTTGATCTTCGGCGTGGCATCGTTTCGCTTCATGTCGGCCTTGCCGATCTTGCGCGTGTTCTTTACGGCCACGACCTCGCGCTGGAGCCCGTACTTCTCCACGATCCCGGCGTCGAGCGAGGCCTGCGAGACGAAGCTCATACAGGTTTTGGACAGGGCTCGTCCATAGGCGGCGAACTGGGGTCGCGGGTAGACCGGCTGCGGAGTTGGAATGCTGGCGTTCGGGTCGCCCATCTGGGCATAGATCAGCATCCCCCCCTTGAGGACCAGCTCCGGTTTGACCCCGAAATAGGCGGGCTTGTAGAGGACCAGGTCGGCGATCTTGCCAGGCTCGACGCTGCCCACCAGGTGGCCGATGCCGTGCGTGATAGCCGGATTGATCGTGTACTTGGCAACGTACCGCTTGACCCGGTGGTTATCGTTGCGCACCGTGTCGTCGTCGAGAGGACCGAACTGCACCTTCATCTTGTGCGCGGTCTGCCAGCAGCGGATGATGATCTCGCCGATCCGGCCCATCGCCTGAGAATCGGAGCTGTACATGCTGAGGATGCCGCGATCGTGGAACACGTCCTCGGCGCCGATGGTCTCGGCCCGGATCCGGCTCTCGGCGAACGCAACGTCTTCGGGGATTTTCCGCGACAGGTGATGGCAGACCATCAGCATGTCGAGGTGCTCGTCGATCGTGTTGACGGTGTAGGGCCGGGTAGGGTTGGTGCTGGAGGGGAGCACGTTGGCCTCGCCGGCGATCTTGATGATGTCCGGCGCGTGGCCGCCGCCGGCCCCCTCGGTGTGGTAGGTATGGATCGTGCGGCCCTTGATGGCCCGGATTGAGTCGTCAACGTAGCCGGCCTCGTTGAGCGAGTCGGTGTGGATGGCGACCTGGATATCCATGGCGTCGGCCACTGCGAGGCATTCGTCGATGGCGGCGGGGGTGGTGCCCCAGTCCTCGTGCAGCTTCAAACCGCAGGCGCCGGCGCGCACCTGGTCTTCGAGCAGCTCGGGCAGGCTGCTGTTCCCCTTGCCCAGGATGCCCCAGTTGATGGGCAGTGCCTCGGCGGCCTGGAGCATGCGCATGATATTCCAGGGGCCCGGCGTGCAAGTTGTCGCCCAGGTGCCGGTCGCCGAGCCGGTCCCGCCGCCGATCATGGTGGTGATGCCGGCGGCGATCGCAACCTCGACCTGCTGGGGACAGATCATGTGGACGTGAGTGTCCAGGCCTCCCGGGGTGCAGATCATGCCTTCGCCAGAGATCACCTCGGTTCCCGGCCCAATCACCAGTCGCGGATCGATGCCCGGCTGGATCAGCGGATTGCCGGCGCTGCCGATGGCGACGATCTTGCCGTCGCGGATGCCGATATCGCCCTTGACGATTCCCAGGTAATCGATGATGACCGCGTTAGTGATCACAAGGTCGATGTGTGGAGTGCTCATATGCTCATGATAAGGGCACTGCCCCATGCCGTCGCGGATCACCTTGCCGCCGCCGAAGACCACCTCGTCGCCGGGGTGCGTGTAATCCTTCTCGATTTCGATCAAGAGCTCGGTATCAGCCAGGCGGACCCGGTCGCCGACGGTCGGGCCGTAATGCGCCGCGTAGGATGCTCGGGAAATCTTGAAACTCATGGTGTCTGCTCCCGTGGTCGTGCCGCGTTCTCAGGTCACTTGCTCGGCTCGTTACCGAAGCTGCCGTCTTTCAACCGCTGGAAGGCCGCTTTGCGGACCGTGGGGTCGTCAAGCTGGCCCATGACCAGGCCGTTGAGACCGTAGACCTTGCGCTCGCCCGAGAAATCGACGAGCTGAACCTCCTTGACATCCCCTGGCTCGAACCGGATGGCCGTGCCCGAGAGGAGATCGAGCCGCCTCCCGTAGGCTTGCTCGCGATCGAAGACGAGGGCCCGGTTGACCTCGAAGAAGTGGAAATGAGAGCCGACCTGGACCGGTCGATCACCCGTATTCGTGACCTTGAGCTGCACCGTGGTGCGGCCGGCGTTGATCTCGAGTTCCGGCCCGTCGTGATAATATTCGCCCGGTTTCATGGTTCTGCTTCCTCGCCAGGGAGTGTGGGCTCAGGGGATCGGGTTGTGGACGGTGACGAGCTTGGTGCCATCGGGGAACGTGGCCTCGATCTGGATCTCGGTGATCGTGTCGGCCACGCCTTCCATGACGTCGACCTTGCTCAGGATGGTTGTTCCCGCGCTCATGATCTCGGCCACGCTCTTGCCGTCGCGAGCCATCTCCTGCATTGCCGAGGAGATCAGGGCCGTGGCCTCCGGCAGGTTCAGTTTGAGCCCGCGGGCCCTGCGCGCCCGGGCCACTTCTCCGGCCACGAAGATCAACAGCTTGTCACGTTCTTGCGGCGTCAGATGCATGGTGTGCTCTCCTTGTGCTCTTGGCCGACGTGTCTCAGGCCGATTTCCTACAGAAGAACTTCTCGAGGGCGCCGATGGCGATCACGATCCAGCAGGCGAAGACGAACGGTGCGGTGAGGGCCGCGGGGTTCAGTCCAGGAACCAGCTCCTGAATCGTGGGGAACATCTCGGTCAGCGGGGTCGAGAGGAAGGCCCCGAGAATCGGGATGACCAGCGACGGCCTCCACAGGTATAGGCCGATCGCCGCCAGCGCGGCATTGTAGCCGTAAATGCCGATATTGACCGAACCTGTCGGGTCGTGATGGTAAATCCCGACCAGGGTCCCCAGGATCGATCCCACAACCCCAAGGACGGCATGCCGCCAGTTGTTCACCGCCAGTCCGGCGAAGAACGCGATACTTGTCAAAATACTCGCCTGGAACATGACCTCGCCCAGACCTTCGCCGAAAGCCGTAGTGATGTTAAAGTTCTCGGGCGGGGCGGGCAATTCAACGCGCGGCAGTCCCATGAGCGTGCCGATTCCCAGCAGGATCCACGTTGTCACGATGAATGGAAATGTGTACGTCGGAAAAGGCAGATAGGTCCTCACCGCCCAGGTGACGACGGACGAGGCCACACATCCAGCCAGCATCAGAAGGATCGCCAGCACGGTCGGTTTGAAATAGAAGAACAACGCAATCCCGACCAGGGTGGCATTGAAACCATAGATGCCGTCACGAATCTGCTTCTCGTCATAGCCGAGCAGCCGGGCCGTGATGGTTCCCAGGACCGTGCCGATCAGCCCGCCCAAAGCCATGAGCAACGCAAAGGCCGCGTTCTCCTCGAACGCTCCCGCGGCGATGCCCACGAGAAACAACAGCCCCGTCAGGGCGTTGTCCTGAAACATGACCTGGCCTACGCCTCGCAAAAAGATCTTCACCCATTCCTGGGGCGTGTAACCGTCGATCACGCTTGGCGGCAACTCTCGGACCTTGCTCATGAACCGCTCGCACGCGACTGTTGCCAGGATCGAGCTGGCTCGGCAGCCCATCGACTGTCTCGCCGCGATCCCAGGATTGCCCGACCCGACACCAAGAAGCATTCACGATATTTAAATGGGTCCCGATGCAAGAACTCTTGTAACAGACAAGAAATGACAACGCAATTTCTTGCTCGGAAGCGCCGTACAGTGTGTAAATGTATCATTGATAGCAATCCACTCTCGTCGTTCAACACGCTCTGGTTCCGCTATGCCATGTTCTTCCAGAGGAAGAAAGGCGCGGGCCGGTACTGGATCGATATCGGCCGCCGATTCGGCCCGACATCCGACGGCCGGCCAACTTAGCGCGATCAGCTTCAGCGCTCTGGTCCGGAGTCTAATCGCCGCAGCAGGTTCAGGCAATGGCGGGGTAGCTTCTTGACTCGCCGTGTCTGGGTCGTTAAGTTGAGATCTAATAAGGAATTACGAATGGCTGGTCCACGTGCCGAGATGGCGCAAACGCCTGGCCCCGTTTTTCTTCAACGACCGGAGGGAGAGCCAAGACCGGGGATCGGAGGACGGAACCCCCTCCGACGATCGGCGCCGGCTCCATCCGGCAAGCTTCCGGCCCTGTCGGGCCGTCTGTGCTGTCGTTGATTTTCTTGGCTCGTTTGAGGAGTCTTCCAGTCCGATGTCCACCACGACCAAGTATGTTTACACCTTTGGTAACGGTAAAGCTGACGGCCGTTCCGACATGAAGGATCTGCTCGGCGGCAAAGGTGCCAATCTTGCGGAGATGAGCTCCATCGGAATTCCCGTTCCTCCGGGCTTCACGATCACCACGGAAGTGTGCCAGGATTACTACGCGGCAAACAGGACCCTTCCGGAGGCCGTCAAGCCCCAGGTCGAGGCCGCGCTCAAGCAGGTTGAAGCGCAGACAGGCAAGAAGTTCGGCGACGCGTCCGACCCGCTGCTGGTGAGCGTCCGCTCCGGCGCGGCACTGTCGATGCCGGGGATGATGAACACCATTCTCAACCTCGGCCTCACCGATGCATCGGTCGAGGGTGTGGCCAAGAAGACGGGCAATCCCAGGTTCGCGTACGACGGCTACCGCCGGCTGATCGACATGTTCGGCTCGACCGCCATGAACGTCGAGCACGAAGCGTTCGAGCATGAGCTCTCGGAGCTCAAGAGGCAGAAGGGCGTCAGGCTGGACACGAAGCTGGGCGCGGAGGACCTCAAGGAGCTGGTCAAGCGGTACAAGGCCGTTTACACCAAGCATGTGGGCGAGCCGTTCCCGCAGGATCCCAAGGACCAGCTCTGGAAGGCCATCATGGCGGTTTTCAATAGCTGGATGGGTAACAAGGCCGTGCAGTACCGCCGGATCGAGCGGATCACCGGGCTGAAGGGGACGGCGGTCAACGTCCAGGCCATGGTCTTCGGCAATACCGGCAACAACTCGGGCACGGGCGTGGCGTTTACGCGCGATCCGAACAGCGGCGAGGACGAGTTCTTCGGCGATTACCTGATCAACGCCCAGGGTGAAGACGTGGTGGCCGGCATCCGCACTCCCGAGCCGATCACCCAGCTTCATGCCGAGATGCCGAAGATCTACCAGCAGTTGATGGACATTCGCAAGAAGCTGGAGTCGCACTACAAGGAGATGCAAGACGTCGAGTTCACGGTCGAGGATGGTTCTCTTTACATGCTGCAGACCCGGACCGGCAAGCGGACCGGGACGGCCGCCGTGCGGATTGCCGTCGAGATGGTCAAGGAGAAGCTCATCGACGAGGCGACCGCACTGAAGCGTGTCAGTCCGGACAGCCTGAACCACTTGCTCCTTCCCCAGCTCGACCCAAAGGCAAAGGGCGCGGTTGCCGCCAGGGGAATTGCCGCCAGCCCGGGTGCGGCCTGCGGCAAGGTCATCCTCTCGGCCGAGGCCGCCGTTGCGCACCATGAGGGGCACCCCGGCGACCCGATCTTGCTGGTGCGCAAGGAGACCAGTCCGGAGGACGTGGCCGGCATGCACCTGGCCAAGGGTATCCTCACGGCCACCGGCGGCAAGGCCAGCCACGCGGCGGTGGTCGCCCGCGGCTGGGGCAAGCCCTGCGTCGTCGGCTGCGATGCCATCGCCGTCGACGAGATGAAGGGCCAGATCAACATCAACGGCCAGGTGGTCAAGGTCGGCGAATTCGTGACGATCAACGGCACGACCGGCGACGTCATGATCGGCAAGGTGCCAACCGTCGATCCTACGATCTCCGGCCATTTCGCCGAGCTCATGTCGTGGGCCGACAAGGTTCGCACACTCAAGGTCCGAACCAACGCCGATACGCCCGAGGACGCTATCAAGGCCCGCTCGTTCGGCGCTGAGGGAATCGGATTGTGCCGCACCGAGCACATGTTCTTCGAGGGCCAGCGGATCGTCGACATGCGGAAGATGATCCTCGCTAACGACGAGGAGGGGCGGAAGAAAGCCCTCGCGGCGCTCGAGCCTTACCAGAAGCAAGACTTTATCGGGATCTTCGAGGCGATGGATGGCCTGCCGGTCACCATCCGCTTGCTCGACCCCCCGCTCCACGAATTCTTGCCTCACGATGAGGCCGGTCAGGGCGAGGTTGCGCGCCAGATCGGGATCCCGATCGAGAAGGTCAAGCGCCGGGTCGAACAGCTCCACGAGGCCAATCCGATGCTCGGCCTCCGCGGCTGCCGCTTGCCTATCAAGTTTCCCGAGATCGGCGACATGCAGGTCCGGGCCATCCTCGAGGCCGCCATCGAGGTCCAAAAGAAGGGCAAGACCGTGTTGCCCGAGATCATGATCCCGCTGATCGGCACCGTCGAGGAGCTAAGCTACCTCAAGAAGCGGGCGCTGGCCGTGGCCGAGGAGGTCTTCGCCAAGGCCGGCGCGAAGGTGGATTTCCTGATCGGCACGATGATCGAGATCCCCCGCGCCGCACTGACGGCCGACCAGATCGCCGAGGAGGCCGAGTTCTTCTCCTTTGGTACCAACGACCTGACCCAGATGACCTTCGGTTTCTCCCGCGACGACATCGGCTCGTTCATGCCAACCTACGTGGAGCAGAAGATCCTTCCGGTCGACCCGTTCCAGACCCTCGACCAGCAGGGCGT
>JAFAHT010000183.1 GCA_019237095.1 Planctomycetaceae bacterium | reverse complement strand
TCGGGCGGGGGAGGGTCGAGTCGTGCTCCATCGCTATTCTCCGTGCGCGACGACGGTCAAGACCCGGGCGAGCGGAGTGCGATCGCAGTGTCTCGGACCGATCGTGGCGAACAGCCGGGGCGGCAGATCAAGGGCGCGCAGTCTCCCCCGTCGTCGTCATCGTCAGCCGGCGGCAGGCCGGCCGCGTCCAAGCCCCCGGCAGCCGGCTCCGCCGTACCCAAGCCGGTCTCCCCCGGCGACAATGCCGTCTACCGGATCGATACCGACGGCGTGACGCGCGAGATCTTCCGCATCAAGGCCCTGGTCTTTGCGCTCTGCTGGTCCGGGGACCGACTGCTCGTCGGCACCGGCCCCGACGGGCAGCTCTACGAGGTCCGCGACCGCGCCCTTGAGAGCACGCCCCTGGCGAAGCTCGACAACGGACAGATTCTCTCGCTCCTGGCCAGGCCCGACGGCGAAATCCTCCTGGGAACGGGCGATCCCGGCACCGTCGTCCGGCTTTCGTCGGGATTCGCGAGCCAGGGCGAGCTCGTTTCGGAGGTTTACGACGCCAGGTTTCTGAGCCGCTTCGGGGCGCTCTCGTGGCGGGCCGACCTGCCCGCCGGCACTGCGGTCGCGGTGCAGGCCAGAAGCGGCAATGTGGGCGAGCCCGACGAGACCTGGTCGGCCTGGTCCGCCGAACAAACCGATCCCGCGGCCGCGCGTGCCGAATCGCCCCCCGGCCGGTTCGTCCAGTACAGAGTCAAGCTGTCAACCCGCGACCCCCAGCGCACGCCGGAGCTCTCGAGCGTGTCGCTCTGGTTCCGCTCGGCTAACCTTCCACCCGAGATCAACCGACTGGACATCCCCGACGTCAGCACGGCCGACGGCGCCACCCGGCAAACCCGGCTGAGTGTGCGGTGGGACGTGATTGACCCCAACGACGACGAGCTCGGCTACACCGTTGGGGTCCGCAAGGACGGCTGGCCAAGCTGGATTTCGCTCACCGAAACGCCGATTTCCGAGAAGACTTATACTTGGGACACAACCGCCTTTCCCTCGGGGTATTACCGGCTGCGGCTTACCGCGACCGACCGGCCCTCGAACAGCCCCGACGACGCCATCACGCGCGATCGCGAGAGCCCGTCATTCATCGTCGATCACGAACCACCCCAGGTCATGGTGACGCCTCGGGAAAAGAAGGCCCTGATCGTGCTGTCCGACAACTTGACCCGCGTGGTCAAGGCGGAATACGCCCTCGACGGCGGTGCCTGGATGCCGCTCTTCCCCGATGACGGCCTCTTCGACACGCTCCGCGAACAGATCAACGTTGCCTTGCCGGATCTCAAACCCGGCGTCCACCTGCTGATGGTCCGTGCCACCGACGCGGCCGGCAACGTCGGCTCCGGTGATGCGCTGGTCGTGGTGAGAAACTGAGCCATGCTCCCGACGAGGCGGGCACCGGCCACGAGCTTCGACACCGGTTTGAAGGCGAGACCGTGCGTGGCCAGGCCCGGATCTTGCCGCGGTGGACTCACACTGATCGACCTGATCGTGGCCCTGTTCCTGGTTACGGTCCTCGTGCTCGTCATGCTCATGGCAATGCCCCGCGGCCGAGAGCAAGCCAGGCTCACGGCCTGCCAGAAAAACCTGGCCCAGATCGGCCTGGCCCTGGCCTTGTACGATCAGGCCCAGCACCAGCTCCCCACGATTGACAGACCAGGGCCCATTGACGATTCGGAACGGGATGGCAGCCCTGGGCCGCTGAAGATCCTGCTCCAGACGCTCGGACAAGCCGACTTTCTGGGGCTGGCCCCGATCTCGACTCCACCCCATCCGACCGGCCCCGTCCCCGGCGAGGTCCCGGTCCCTGGCTTCATCTGCGCCAGCGATCCGAACGCCACCGCAGGCCTGCTCCAGGCGCCGATCAGCTATCGCGGGAACACCGGGGGCGACCATCTGGGGCGCAACGGCGTTTTCGCTCCTGGCCGCCGCATCAGCCTGGCCGAGATTGAACAGGAGGATGGCTCGAGTTACACCACCGCCTTTTCGGAACGCCTGGTGGGCGACAGCCTCGATGGCCATCTGTCACCCTGGAACTACGCCGCCGCCGCCGGCCCGCTGCCGGCCCGGGGATGCTCCCTCGTCTGGCTCAAGGACCAGATTGCCCAATGGCGCGGCGATGCCGGCTCGTCCTGGGTCGTTGCCGGCTACCGCTCGACCCTCTACAACCACGCCCTGCAACCGGGATCTTCATTATCCTGCGTGGCCCTGGACGGACAATCGGCCTACATGGGGGCCTCGAGCGGTCACAGCCGGGGAGTCAATCTGCTCATGCTCGACGGCTCGGTCAAGCTCGTTCAGCCCTCGATCGACTCGAAGGTCTGGAGGAACTTCGCCGCCATTGCCGGCCCTGTCCCGCACCCGCAAGAACAATGACAGAGTGTGAGACCGTCGCCTCAAGGCTGATCGTTCGCGAACAGCACGTTCAGCGGTAGGACGAAGCCCGGCAGCACGGCGCCGCCGTCGAGCGATTGGCCTTCCTTGATCAGGACCGACTGGTCGACCGTGGCATGGACCCGCGCCGTTCGCCTTCTCGGGTCCACCATCCGGACCAGTCGCACACCGGCCGCGAAGTATTCCCCCAGCTTCCTCATCATTTCAGGCTTGGTGTTACTCTTGCTGAGCACCTCGACAACGAGATCGGGCGCCAGATGAGGGATGGGGATCTTGCGGGCTAGAAACGGGGGCGCAGCTAGTTCTTGATTCTAGCTGCGCCCCCGTTTCTCGGTCCTGCCTTGACGTCGGGAACGTCTCGTTCCCAATCGTAGCGATCAGTTCTGGTCGATCCAATTGAATCCGCTGGTCCACTGGGGCGGAGTTCGGTTGACCCTGGGTCCGTAGTAGTAGTTTGCAGGCGTGGGATAGATCACAGGTGAAAGCCCCGGCAGGTTTGGCGTCGAGAACGACGTCGCTGGCGAGGCGTACACCCGTCCATCATATCCACGACTGTACGTCATGACGGGCGCGGCAACTGCGCGTAGTGTTGAGAGCGGACCGTAGAGGGACATTGTCATGTCGCCGTAAAGCTCGAGAGGAGAATATCCTCCGCCGGCCGGCCAGTTGCCGCGGACCATGATGTAGGGAGTCGGCTGGAACGTCCCCAGCGTCGACGTCACAGGGCTAACACAAACCTGCCGTGCTGTGGGCACGACCCCTTGCACACGCGGCAATTCGAAGCGATCTTCGGCGACAGCAACCCCCACGGGAAGAACCATGAAGGCCAGTAAGTTACGACAATCCAGGAAGAAACGACGCGACGACTCGCTGCGATTCATGAGACAACCTCAAGGATGTGAGATCGAGAGAAGGACGGGAGAAACCGTCCGTCGGGAACTCGCAAAGATTCCTTGAGGAAATCTACCCGATGAATCAGGTCCTGGGGCCGGTTTTTCCTCTCACGAGAGATTTCTGCTCTTGGCGACCATCTGATGCAACTCATCGACGATGCGCGCAGCCCCCGCACCCAGCGGTGAACGAAGGATTTCGTGCAGCTTGGACATCAATTCCCCCTCGCGCAAGAGCAGAGAATCGAAGCTCATTGACGCACTCTTTCGTTGTGGCTCGACGATAATCCGCGGCTCTTCGGCCCTGGTCTCGCTCAACGCGGCGTAGCGAGAATGCATGCCAGCATGTGGGCTGTTGACTGAAAAGGTGAGCGGTCCACCCTCCGCGGGGATCCAGTCCGCGAATTCGCGCCCGCGTGCAGCAGGGACCGTATGGTGGTCGTTCACTGCCTGAACGGCCTGATGGGCCGGGGCTTCCGGGTATCCGAGGAGGTCATCCATCGAGACCTCGAGTGCCACCGCGATCCGCCTCAGCGTGCCGGCACGAGGCAGCCCCGTTTTTCCACTTTCGATTTGATAAAGAGCCGTCCGAGAAATCTCGGCGCGGCTGGCGAGCTCATCGGGGCCCCACCCCTTGCAGTAGCGGAAATCTCGAACGCGCTGAGCCAAGGAGATCACTTGAGTTACCCTCACCGTTAAGTTCTGTGAAGAGGAGAGAGAATCGGTGTATAAACGACCGAATCAGACGGACAACGTCCGATCGTACTTCGTTGTTCATCCTATCTCAAAAAAGCGTACTGCCGTCCTTCCAAAATTTACAAAACCTTCGTTTCACCGTCAAGCAGGCATAACAAGAAAACCAAGGCGTCAAAGTATGCCTGCGAACTCGATGCCGTGGTGACAGGCTCCTGGGTTCTTTACGGTGTGGGAAAGCACGCCCTCACTTCCGTTGATAACAACCCCTCAAATGGATTCGTCGGCTCATTCACAAGGAAATCAGGACTGCCGTCCATTTTTGTATATGAGCAGCAGTGTAAACAGTGCGAATACGCAAGGACGGCGTCGGCTGCCGGAAAGTCGACGGAACCTGGTCGTTGCAATTCCAGCGGCCTCGACTAAATTAAAGCAGATTCATGATCACAACGCTTAAACAGAAAGATTGGCCGGGCTCGTCTTTTATGGCGAAGAAGGATGCCGCACCGCAAAGAAAAAAATGTAACGAGCGGATTCTCGCCTTCGGTCATGCTGGAACTCTTGGGTTCACAGCACCCGGGTGTGACGGAGTTGCATTGGTCAGCATGGTTACGCTTCTGGTTCCTGGCGCTCCTGTCCTCACGGTTTCTCGGGAGGTCGCCCTTCAAGTTCGCCGAGAATTCCCACCAGCAGCGCGGGATCGCGCTTGGCGAGCAGGTGGGCGATTCGCGACTCGGGGAACTCGAGCTTCCTGAGGCTTCCCTCGACGCGTTTCCAGAGCCGGTCGGTTTTCTTGCCTTCCGAGAGGTAAAGCTCGGTGGCCAGCTCCGAGAGCTGCTGGTGCTTGATCGCGTCGAGATTTTTGTAGTAACGATCGATGATTTTCCTTTGATAAGGCGAATAGTCGGTCATTATGAGTCAGTCCTTCCTAATGGCCAGCAACTTGTGACCCACTCATCCTACAACGCCACCGGGGCAGGGGCCAGAATGGTTCAGGATCGAGCCCTTTCGGCAGCGCGGCCGCCAGAGGTAACCCGGAACGGTAGTCCGGTTTCGAGACTCTCCGGCAAGGAGCTGACCAGGTCCTTTCCCATGCTCTGACAAGAGCGGGTCGCGGTTGACAGGTCCGGCATTGAAATCTGTAATGCGGATCGAGTTCACGGTCTGGATCGCAAATCGGACTCGCATCCCGGAGGGCGTGATGACGGGTCAGGAAAGCGGCAGGAGCCGGCTCGAACGTCCCGGGCTGGTGTGCAAGCTTCTTGTTGCCGCCCTTGTGCTCGCGTTCCTGGCGTACGTTGCGCAGAGGGGAGCCCGACGGGCAAGCGACTTCAAGTACGTTTACGGTGCGGCACGGCATGTCTGGACGACCGGCGCGCTCAACGTGCGGGCTCAGGCACGGTATCCGGTTACCTTCCACGTGCTGCTTTCCCCACTTGCGGCCCTTCCGCTTGGCGCCGCCGTCGCAGCTTGGGCCGCGCTCTCCATGATGGCCGTCGCCGCGCTGCCCGCGGTGATTCATCGCCTCACGGAGATCGAGCCCCGGCGCCAGCTTCCGGCGTGGGCTCTCACGGCGCCATTCTTCATCGACGCACTCGTTCTCGGCCAGAGCGACCCGATCAATCTCCTGCTGGTCGCAGCAGGCCTGTTTGCTGCCACGAAGGGTCAGGGGGCCATCGGAATGGGACTGATCGGGATGGCCGGGCTGATCAAGTTCTTACCGCTCCTGCACTGGGCAACCGTCGTGGCCCGCCGAAGGTCCGCGGACGCTTGGATTGGCATGGTGCTCACGTTCGCATTCGGGCTCGGGATTCTCGTCGCCGCCGTGGGCTGGAATGATGCCGTGGACGGCATCGGCAAGCAAGCCGAGCTGCTCCGCGGCAGGCACAGTCCCCGCGGCATCATCGAGCGTGGGGCCGACCTGCGGCCGAACAATGAGAGTATCCCGATGGTGCTGGTGCGGCATTATGGAGGGTCGCTCCAGGTTGCCGACGCCGCGGCTTCCACTCGGCTGCCTCTGCAGACGATCTTCGCGATCTGGTATGGATCAGTTGCGGCCCTCGCTGGCGGCTGGCTCTTCGCTCTTGTCCCCGCGGCGCGCGTGCCGCCCGAGCGGGGCTGGCTGGCGATCTTTGCGCTGACCTCGATCGTCATGCTCGCCGCGACGCCGATCTGCTGGAACCATTACTTTCTCTGGACCATGCCCGCCGCGCTCTTCCTGCTGCACCGTCCCAAACTGTTGATCATGCTGGCGCTGCTCTCTCTGGGTATCACCATGTGGCCGGCGGCGCGTTCGCTGGGATGCCACATGATGATGGCGATCGGTCTCTTCGTCGTGGTCATTCACGACCTGTGGCGTGAACCAATGAGTTCCGATGCGCTGATCCACCAAGGAAATTGATATGTGAATCACACTCACACCACGAACTTCTCGCTGAACTGGTCGAGGCTGGCCCGACGGCCAAGAAGTACGATGCTGTCGCCGGGTTCGAGAGGCTTGTCGCCGCTGGGGGGGGAACTCGACACGACCGTCGGCTCGCTTGATGGCCATCACCATGACGCCGGTGCGGCGGCCGATGTCGGCGTCGCGGAGTGTCTGGCCGGCGAGTGGGCTATCGACGCGGATCGGGATGTCATTCATCTCGATGGCCAGGCTGGATCTTTGGGTGACCAGCTCGACGAATTCCACGGCCGTCGGGTTGGTGAGCAGCGAGACGATGCGGTGGGCGCCGATGACGGCTGGCATGATCACGTGGTTGGCCCCGGCCTGCCGGAGCTTTTTCTGAGTGGTGAGCTGCTCGGCCCGGGCGATGATCAGGAGATCGGGGGAGAGCTCTCGTGCCGTGAGCGTGATGAAGACGTTGGCGGCATCGTTAGGCATGGTGGTGACCAGCACGCCCGCCCGATGCCGGCCGCTTCGAGGACCGCCTCGTCGGTCGCATCGCCCACCAAGTGCAAGAACCCTCGGGCCTCCATCTCCGGCACCCGGTTCGCGTCCTGCTCGATGATCACAAACGGCAGCGCAGAACTGGCCAGTCCCTCGCAGACCAAGGCCCCGACCCGGCCCAAGCCGGCGACGATCGTGTGCCCTTTTTGCGCCTCGATCTGCCTCATCATGCGCTGTTGTCCCAGGTATTTCTGGAACTCACCCTCGGTGAGCAGGGAAATGAATCCGCCCAGCGTGAAGGCCACGGAGAACAGCCCCGTGGCGATGATCAGCATCGTGTGCACGCGGGCGGCGTGGACACCAGCGGATGGACCTCGGTCAAGCCGACCGCCGAGATCGTGATGAACACCTGTGTAGAAGGAGTCCATGAACGTCCAGCCCATCACCATGTAGCCGGCGGTCCCGTAGACCAAAACGAACCCCAGTAGCGCGAAGCCGATGGCGATTCTCCGCACGGAGCCGCGGCGCCAGGGCGACGTCTGGTCGGGCAACACGGCGCGAGCTTTTCGAGGCTCGGCAGGATCGTGGATCAGCCGCCGCGGCGGCCTGGGGATCGGAATCGAGGTTCCTTTCCTTTCTGGGCCGTTGATTTCTTCCAGGCCCAAGTTCTCGACGCGATCAATCCCACCGGCCGGGTAGACATCCAGCGATCAGAGCCGCAAGTGCTGGGCGATGATGTTGCGCTGGATGTCGTTGGTGCCGGAGAAGAGGACGCCCCCCACGCTGTCGCGGACATCGCGCTCCAGGCCCCCCTCGACAGAGTAACCCGAGGCGCCGAAGATACGAACCGCGTCCAGGCTGTTCTGGACGAAGCACTCCGAAACGTGCAGCTTTGCCATCGAGGCTGCGATCGTGGCGTCTTTACCCTCTTGCTTGAGCCAGGCGTAGCGCTGGATCATCCACCGGCTGGTCTCGAGCCGTGTCATCATATCAACGATCCGGTTGGAGACCGACTGGAACTTGCCGATCGGCTGGCCGAACTGCTTGCGCGTTCGTGCCTGTTGAATGCAACGGTCAAGCTGGCGCCGCATAGTGCCGACGACACTTGCCAGGATGGCTCCCCGCTCCCACTCCAGGGCGGCATTGAAGATTCGCGCTCCGCGTCCCTCGCGGCCCAGCAGGCTTTCCGCGGGCAGCTCGCAATCCTCGAAAACGAGCTCGCCCATGGGAGCGGTGCGCATCCCCAGTTTGGAAATCTCGCGGACGACATGGAACCCCGGCGTGTCGCGGTTGATCAGAAAGGCAGTGATTCCCAAGACTCCCTTGGACGGGTCGGTGGTGGCGAAGCAAAGGAAAACATCAGCGATCGGTCCGCCCGTGATCCAGACCTTGCGGCCGTTCAAGACCCAACGGTCGCCCCGACGCACGGCGCGTGTGGTCATGCTGAAGATGTCGGAGCCGGCTTCCGGTTCGCTGGCCCCGTTGGCACCGAAGCTGCGGCCGTCGCACAGCCGGGGCAGGTAGCGTGCCTTCTGCGCCTCGGTGCCGAACGTGAGAATCGGCATCGTGGTCGTCCAGAGCGACGCATTGAGGGCGAATATCAAGCCGGTGTCGGGGCATCCGTAGCCAAGCCCTTCCATGGCCGCGACCGCTGTCGGGATGTCGGTGCCCTGGCCGCCGTACCCGCTGGGAATGGGCAGCCCGAGGATCCCGAATCGCCCGCACCGTTGGTAACCCTCGCGCCAGAACTCGCCGCGCTGCTCGCGAGCGACCGATTCCGCATCGACCAACTCGTCGCGGGCGAACCGCACCGCGGCGTCATACCACTTCTGCTGCTGTTCGGACAAACTGAAGTCCATGACCTCGACCTCCTTGTCTGCAAATCCCGGATGATCCGAAATTGCCTCGTGCTCTCTCAGACAACGGAAAAGGGCCCGTTTCAGCTCCCCACTGGAACCGCCTCCCGGCTGCCGTGGATCTCCTCACATGGTGGCTCAGCATTGAGAAAGTGACGTTCCAGGGGAATCCAGGCCGCCAGGAACCGGCCCAGGGGTTCGAAGTACCCTCTGCCTGTGTACTTCTGTAGACCAGCGGAGAGCGGCCTGGCCCAGCCAGCCAGATGATCGCTGAAGAAGCTCCGTTGGGCAAGATCACAACGCGTGGCCTGCTCGGCGGCCTGACGATCAAAGAGAGCCATCCGGGACACCAGACGCCGCTGGCTGATCAGCCAGCTCATGAACTCGAGCTCGTAAGCGATGTGATCGGTTCGCAGGGGCAGCTTGTTGCCCTGGGCGAATCCAAAAGCACGGTAGACCCCGGCCAGATTGGCCAGAGACTCGGCGAGGAAGAAACCAGTGATCTCTTTCTGGTGGTCCAGCGCGAACGGCGAACACTCTGGCCGAGGCCGGTGGACGCAAAGGACGCGCTCATACACCGTCTTCAGATGCTCCAGGGGCTGACACAGCTCGACGACCAGGAATCGCAGGTCCAGCTCGCTGGCCGGGAGCTCGTCCGCGAGCACCAGGTACTTCATGCCGCATGCCCGAGCACGCAACGCGTCGGCTGTCGCAATGGCCAGCCGCTGCTCCTCGGCATTCAGAACCCGCCCCCACTTTCCTGTGTCCGGATGCGAGAATAGCGCCCCGAGAAACGCGTAAATCCGGTCCCGAGCTTCCTCCACCGAACCGGCCTCGGGACCGATCTCGATGACGCCCATTCCAGATTCCCTCTGCTCAGGACTCGCTACCGTCATCTCGGTCCAGGCTTGCTTGCTCCTCATCTTCTCGCTCCTAAACTTGCATCTGCCAACCGAGTTACCAGGACTTCAAGTTTAGACGCGCTTGAAATGCCTGTACGAATCAGGATTTCGATCTGTTCCATCATAACAGAAATCTCTTGCCATTGCATCGGTCTGCTCCTGAAAACCACGGTTCGCTGGGATCGATCCTGCCGGGGTCTAACCTGCCTCATTGCCTTTACTTCGTGGCCGGGTTGTTCGATGGAGAATGGTCTTCCCGATCTTCCTGCTCCCATGGCCAAGAAGGCGGGCTGCGGGTTATGCTGGGTTATGCTTTTCGTGCTGGGGCGGCCCGGGGAAGCCAGGCAGTTGCGGACGTCGAATCCCGAGCAGGGTGAATCCTGCCGGGAAGTCGCGTGAGGAAACCACGTGGAAGCGACCATCGTGCTGGCCGAGGATGATGCCGACTTGCGGGTCCTTTACGCCCAGTGGCTGCGCCGGGCTGGTCATCGGGTCTGGGAGGCGGCCGACGGCGCAGAGGCGCTCTCGGCCGTGATGGCTTACCGGCCCGATCTGCTGCTTCTGGACATCTGGATGCCCATCTTGAACGGCCTGGAAGTGCTGGAACATCTGGGCAGGGCCGTACAGGGGGTCGGGCTCAAGGTCGTTGTCCTCTCTCACCAAGGTGACTCCGACATGCGGCTTGAAGGTTTTGCCCTGGGGGTCGTGGATTACTGGACGAAGGATCTCTCGCTCGCCGAGTTGAGCGCCCGGATTGAGTCGGTACTGGGGTCGCCCTCCCCGGCGACAGAGTCCGCGGTGAATGATTGAGCTTGTCCCGGGCCTCGGTCGTCATCGAACCGGGCTGGCGACCCTCGGCGCCAACGAGGGTTACCGGCGCCGGCGGAGTGGGAACTGACCCAACTGCCATGCTCGACGAATACCAGGATCACCTCGACTTTCTGTACGGCCGCCTGAATTACGAATGGGTGGGAATGCCCAGGATTCCGGCCGAATTGCGGCTGGGGCGAATGCGACGGCTCCTGAGACGGCTGGATGATCCTCACCTCGGACTACGCGTGATTCACATTGCGGGGACCAAGGGCAAAGGCTCGACGGCCGCGATGATGGCGGCCGCGCTCACGGCCTCCGGGCTTCGTACCGGACTGTACTGTTCGCCTCATCTGCACCGCCTGGAGGAGCGCTTCTGCATCGACGGCCGGCCGGCCTCGCCGCGCGAACTGGTCGAGCTGGTAGACGAGGTCCGCGTCGTCGTCGAAAAGCTCGAGCTGGACGATCCGCACCTGCTGCACCATCGGGGACCAACCTTCTTTGAGATCACGACGGCCATGGGGCTCTTGCATTTTGCCCGCCGCCAGGTTCAGGCCGTCGTGCTCGAGGTCGGCATGGGGGGACGACTCGACTCGACGAACGTGGTTCACCCCGTGCTCTCGATCATCACCAGTATCGCCTTCGACCACGTCCGGCAGCTGGGCAGCACCCTGGGTGCGATCGCCACCGAGAAAGCCGGAATCATCAAGCGGTCGCGACCGGCGGTCAGCGGGGTGCGTGACGCCGAGCCTCGCCGTGCGATCGCCCGCGTCGCGGCCCAGCGGCGATGCCGGCTTCGCGAGCTGGGCATCGACTTTGATTTCGAGACCCTGCTGCCGCGGCAGCCACTGGCGCGCCCCACTCCCTGCGGGGTCCACGCGCCAACCTGGCGGACCGACTGGGGCACGCTCGAGCTCCCCTTGCTAGGCCCGCACCAGGCGCACAACGCCGCGGTCGCACTGGCGGGGCTGGACCTCCTGGCCGAGGTCGAACCCTCCCTGGTGGTCGACCGCGAGGCGGTCATCAGCGGCTTTTCGAACCTGCGCTGGCCGGCTCGCGTGGAGGTGCTCGGCGAGTCGCCCTGGGTAGTGATCGACGGCGCCCACAACGTGGTCTCGGCCCAGGCGCTGGCCGCAACCCTCTTGACCTGCTTCCCAGCGTCGCCGCGGACACTGGTCTTCGGCACGACTCGCGACAAGGACCTGCCAGGCCAGCTTCGAGCGTTGCTTCCCTTGTTTGACACCCTGATCGCGACCCGGTACGTGGAGAACCCGCGGTCTGTCCTCCCAGAAGACATCGCCCTGGCGATTGCCGCCATCGACGGGCGAACCGCGCGGATCGCCCAGGATCCGGCGGCTGCCCTCGATCTGGCCCGCCACGTGACCGGCCCTCTGGGCCTGGTCTGCGTGACCGGCTCGCTGTTCCTGGCTGCCGAGACCCGGGCCATCATGCTCGGGCACCCGTCGGTGCGGCCGGTCACTGGCGTCGTGATCTGAACCAGCCGGTCCCCCTTTGCTTTGCTTGCCCGCGGCACCGCGGCGCCACAGTTGGAGAGACAACGATGAAAGACGGATTCTGGCTCCAGGTCGGAGCCGTTTGGGGCTTCCTGGCGGTGGCCATGGGCACCTTCGGGGCGCATGGCCTGAAAGATCGGCTGACCGAGCTGGGACAGGCGGCGAGTTTCCAGACCGCCGCGCGGTATCACATGTACTGTGCCCTAGCGCTCTTGGCCGTGGGGGCGTTGATCCTGACGGGCCGTTCAGGCACCGCGGCCACGGTCGCCGGCTGGTCGCTGCTGATCGGCTCGCTGATCTTCTCTGGAAGCCTTTACCTCCTGGCCGTGACCGGCCTGAAGTGGCTGGGGGCAATCACCCCGTTGGGCGGTGTCGCCATGCTGGTCGGCTGGGCTGCCCTGGCCGTGGCGGCAGGCGCGCAAAAACGTTAAGAACTGATGGCAGAATGACAAATGACAGATGGCAGATGACAAATTGCGGGTGGAACATGATACATGACAAGAATGCGCAAGTCCTAGAGCCTTTGGACATTTGCCATTCAGCCATTTGCCATTCAGCCATTTGACATTCTGCCATTCTGCCGTTTGTCATTCTGCCGTTTGTCATTCTGCCATTTGTCATTCTGCCATTTGGCATTCTGCCATCTGCCATGATAGTTCCCGACTCCTCATCCTATTGATTCCGTGAAATATGCCGAAATACATCATCTCCGTCACAGCCGCCGACCGCGTGGGGATCGTCTACTCGGTCACTGGGGCCCTCCTGGACCTGGGGGGAAATATTCTCGAGCTCAGCCAGACAGTCATGCGCGGCTATTTCACGATCATCCTCGAAGTCGAATTCCCAGTAACGCAATCGGTCAGACAGCTCGCCGACACAATCCTTGACCGGGGCAAGCGGTTTGACCTCCAGGTCCTGGTCACCGAGGTCAGGAACGAGGTCCTCAAGCCGGCGGTTCCGTCGGGTGAACGGTTCATCCTGACCGTGCTAGGCGACGACTCCCCGGGGATCATTCACGGCATCGCCGGCTGCCTCGCCGCGCATGGCGTGAACATCGTTGACCTGCACGCACGGCTTGACGCCGCGCGGTTCGCGCTGGTGATGGAGGCCATGATCCCCCAGGACCTCACGCCGGAGACGATCCGCTCGGAGCTCGAGCGGTTCGGTCGGGACCACAAGATCGAGGCCTACGTCCAGCATGAGAACATCTTTCTGGCGACCACCGAGCCGGGCCCCGTCCGGGTCGGGCCGGCCGTCAGAACTCAAGGAGACGCCCTTGCATCGCACTGAAGACGTTCTGGCCACGCTCAGCATGATCCGCCAGTACAAGCTCGATGTCCGCACCGTGACCATGGGCATTGACCTTCAGCCCTGTGCCGCGCCGGATCTGTCCACGTTATGCAATCGGATCCGCGAGCGTCTGGTGCATTATTCCGGCCGGCTGCGCGCCGTCTGCCGCGAGGTCGAAGGGCGCTACGGCATCCCGATCGTGAATCGCCGGATCGCGGTCAGCCCGATCGGCTGGGTGGCCGCCGGCCAGCGGACGGAGGGCCTCCTGGCCATCGCCCGGACGCTCGACGCGGTGGCCGCCGAGGTCGGGGTAGACCTGGTCGGCGGCTTCAGTGCGCTGGTCCAGAAGGGCTGGACCGAGGCAGAGCGCCGGCTAATCGCCGCGCTTCCCGAAGTGCTTTCGACGACCGAGCGCGTCTGCGCGTCGGTGAACGTGGGGACGACCGCGGCGGGAATCAACATGGATGCCATCCTCGCCCTGGGGCACGTGCTCAAGGAAACGGCCGAACGGACCAGGGACCACGACGGTTTCGGCTGCGCCAAGCTCGTGATCTTCGCCAACGCCCCCAGCGACAACCCGTTCATGGCCGGTGCCTTTCACGGTCCCGGCGAGCCCGACTGCGTGATCAACATCGGAGTCAGCGGCCCGGGGGTGGTCAAGGCAGCCGTCGAGGACCTGGTCACCCACTCTCCCACCGGGCCCACGCTCGGCGAGATCGCCGAGGAGATCAAGAGCACGGCATTCCGGGTCACCCGGGTGGGCGAGCTGATCGGCCGCGAGGTTGCCGCTCGGCTGGGGGTCAGCTTCGGGATCGTGGACCTGTCGCTGGCACCAACCCCGCAGGTGGGCGACAGCGTCGGCGAGATTCTTCAGGCGATGGGCGTCGTCCGGATCGGAGCGCCCGGCTCGACCGCGGCGCTGGCCCTGCTCAACGACGCCGTAAAAAAAGGCGGATCCTTTGCGTCATCGAGCGTCGGTGGGCTCTCCGGTGCGTTCGTGGCCGTCAGCGAGGACGCCGCGCTGGCCCGCGCGGTCGAAGCCGGCGACCTCACACTCGCCAAGCTCGAGGCCATGACCGCCGTCTGCTCGGTCGGCCTGGATATGATCGCCGTTCCCGGCGAGACCGATGCCGAGACCCTCGCCGCCCTGATCGCCGACGAGGTCGCCATCGGCGTGATCAACCACAAGACAACCGCCGTGCGAGTCATCCCCGTGCCCGGCAAGGTCGCCGGGGACCGGGCCGTCTTCGGCGGCCTCTTCGGAGAGATGATCATCCTCCCGGTCCACGCCGCCGGCGGATCCTCCGCCTTCGTCCACCACGGCGGCCGAATCCCCGCGCCGCTGTCGAGCCTGCGCAATTGAGAGGGTGCCCGGGGAGGTCGTTTTGAGAGCGGTAGGGTGGGTCGAGTGAAACGAGGCCCACCAGGAATTCCGAGGGATGGGGGGCCTCGTTTCACTC
>JAFAHT010000017.1 GCA_019237095.1 Planctomycetaceae bacterium | reverse complement strand
TGCCCCCTCATCGTCAAGGTTGAACCGGGCGCACGCTTCCCTATCGCCAGGAATCAAACCTCTTTTGTTTGAGTGCGAGCCAGCTTACCAGGACCTGGCAAACCGGCGGCAAAACAGGCAGGAGAAATGAATTAGTGAAAATTCATTCATTTTGACGATACAAAACGGTGTGAACCGTTTCATGGCGTCCCGATGATGTCCACCAAATTACGACGATTCCCGTTTCGAGTCAACCCTCTCCCGGGAAAACCCCGCAAAAAAATCAATCGCCTCAGGGAAGCCACCAGCGGTTGGGCTGCCTCGCCGCGGGGAGTCGCGCAGCGATCGACGAATTCCGTCGGTGATCGATTTCCTTGAGCCAGTTGGACAAGCAGGGATTGGCCCGTTGCGTTCAAGGCGTCGAAGTGAGAAACTCACGAGATCGAGTCATGCGGGTGTGCCGTAGCCGTTAGATCCACCGTGATCGGCCGAACCGAAAACAATTGCCAATGTAGACGAGATCGCCGCGCGAATTAGCCACAGGGATGTGCGGTCAAAGTACCACCACCCGGAGAAGAAGAATCCATGGAGGTTTTTTCTCGTCCTCAACGTAACGACGGCCCGGGAGAGTCAGGATGAGCATCCCCGTCGGCTTCGTCCACTCCACGATTTCGCATCGCGGCTTGACGCCCGAGGAGACCCTGGAGTTCGCAAGTACTCACGGGATGGACGGTGTGCAGTTTCTCAAGCCCTCGGTGATTGATGCAGGGCTCGATCCCGAGCGGTTGGGCGGCTTTCGGAGCCGCGCGGAGGCGATGGGGCTTTACCTCGAGGTCGGCCTTGCTTCTCCCAATCCTGTGCGCAGATCGCGCGAGCGGGGTCAACCGATGTCGGCCGAGGAGGTTGTCCGGGCACTCTCTCCTGACCTCGAAGGGATTGCGGCGCTCGGCTGCCGGCACGCGCGGGTCTACGTGGGTGATCGGCACGATCGGTTTCGCTCCGACGTACCCTGGCCGGCCCAGGTCGAGGCGACCCTGGAGGTCCTGACCCTGCTGACTCCCCGGCTCCTGGACCTGGATCTGAAGCTGGCGATCGAGACCCATGCCGACTTAACGGCCGGCGAGCTGCTCGAGCTGCTGGATCAACTCGATTCCCGTGCTTTCGGTGTAACCCTGGACACCGGCAACCTGCTGATGCGGCTGGATGATCCCGTCGCAGCCGTCGCCCAGCTTGCGCCCTGGGTCCTTTCCACCCACATCAAGGACGCGATCCTGGCGTTCACGCCGCGCGGTTTGTGCTGGCAAGCCCGGCCCGTCGGGTCGGGGATCTTGCCCATGCCCGATCTCCTCGCCCTCTTGATCCAGGCCAGGCCCGGGCTTCCCTTGACGATCGAGCTGCACCCCAGAACCTACGATCTGCCCATCTTCGAGCCCAAGTGGCTCTCTTATTTCCCCGCGCTCACCTCTCAGTCATTGGCAGCCGTGGTCCGGCTTGCGGTGCTCTGCGAGGGGCGCTACGCCGAGGGCACTCTTCTGCGTCCGGAGTCCGTGGAGACCATCCCCTGGGCCAACCGCGACCATGATTGGCTGGCCAGCTCGCTTGGCTATCTGCGGTCGGTCGTCCCCACCCTCGCGAACCTCTAGAAATCGTGATGCCCACCGCCTCGCCTGCGAGCCCGTTGCCGGAAGCCAGGCTGGCCGTCGAGGCCCGCCCACCGCGCCGCCTCGGTCGACCCGATCACCTCGCTATGGCATGAATGAATGGAAGCTTCAGACAGCAAAACGGCAAGCCGTGTTCCGGTCAATGGTTCGGGCGCACGCATTCGAGCTGCGCAACCAGCGCAGGATGTTCTCGCTCGAGGCTGGTGAAACGTTCCTTCGCCGAGCGGTAGGTCTCGAGGCGGCGAACCAGAAACGGTGAAGCGAAAACCAGGCCGAGCAACGGGGCCAGGAAGCTCGGAAAGGGGACGTGAACCGTAGTGAAGAAGATCACGACCAGGCCGATCCAGGCCGCGACGGCGAGCGGAATCAGCAGGATCATGCTCATCCAGAGGCAGTATTCCCATGACGAGGCTTGATTGCGAAACAGTTGCTCCACGAGATGCTTGGGGTACTGGGTGCGGAAGACCCTGAGGCGGTAAACTCCTGGCTGAACAAGAAAGGAACCACCCATGTGCGGATGGTTACGGAGGAAGTCGTCGTCCTCTCGAAAGGCGTATTCCGAGCCAGCGAAGACGAGGCGGCCGGTGGGCACATGAAATTCCTCGATCGTCTCGGGCTCGACCGCGCAACGTTCGAGCTCCCTGGGAACGCGCTCATCGATGTAGGCGTGGAGCGAGTATCCGCCATCTCCATCCACCGTGATCCAGCAGGCCCTGCCTTCCCGGTCCAGCCGCTCAAGGATCTCGACGGAGCCGCTCTGGAACAAGCGTTCGAAGTCTCCAGGGAGCGCACCGGGATCGAACAGGAGCAATGACGACGCATCGGTTCCCGCCTCGATCACGTGCCGCATGACTCTGGTCCTGGCCCCTTTTGCCATGAAGGCTCGCCTGCTCGAGGCCCGTCAGCGACTTCGAACCGATCCTTACCTCCCACGGTACCCCTCTGATCTCCGCACGGTCAAACGCGCACGCGTATAATGATAGCGCGAACACGGCAGGTGGCAACGAGATCGGGAGACAGGCTCATGACGACGGCAACCGAGGTCTGGAAAATCCCCATCGCCGGGATGTCTTGCGACCATTGTGTGCGCACCGTGAGCCAGGCCCTCAGCTCGGTGCCGGGTGTCGAATCCGCCAAGGTTGATCTGCCAGGTGCTCGGGCCGAAGTGACCGTGGATCCCTCCCGCGCTGACCTCAAGACCTTACGCACCGCCGTCGAGGCAGCCGGTTACTCGGTCCCCAGCGCGAACGGGAGAACGAACGACCCCGCGGCCGCCCCGGCCGAGCCCATGAATCAACTGGTGACGATCGGTTCGATACCCCGCCCGGCGCCGGGGCCTGAGCCGTCCCGATACAAGCCAGCCCCGGCTGCCGCCGAAGGCCGTGAGGAATGGGATCTCTCGATCGGCGGCATGCATTGTGCCAGTTGCGTGGCCCGGGTCGAGGACGCGCTGGGCGGCGTGAGCGGGGTTCATGAAGCCCGGGTCAACCTGGCAACGGAACGGGCGACCGTGACTGTCGATCCCAGCCGCACCGATCTCGACCAGCTCGTCTCCTCGGTGGCCAGGGCCGGCTACACGGCCCGGCGGCAGACGCTCTCGTTCGGCGCGCAGGCCGCCGAGCAGTTCCGTCGCGAGCGCGCGGATCAGGTGGGTTACTGGAGGAGGCGGCTCGAGGTCGGGATCGCCGGCGTGGTTCCCCTCGTCCTGCTCGGGCTGGGCTCGATGTTCCTGCCGGCTCTCCAACAGGCCGCATGGGTCGGTTGGTGCATGTTCGGTCTGGCCGCGATCCTTCAGGTTTACCTGGGCGGACCTTACATCCGCGGTGCCTGGCAACGGCTGCTCCAGCGATCGTCGAACATGGATACATTGATCGCACTGGGGACCTCGACAGCGTTCCTTTACAGCACGGTCCACTTGCTTCTCGGACATATACATCAGGCCCATTTCTTCATGGATGCCGGGATCATCCTGACCCTGATCACTCTGGGCAAGTTCCTCGAGGTCCGCTCGCGGGGGACGGCCGCAGAAGCCATCGAGCGGCTGATCGACCTGGCACCTGCGTCCGCGCGGGTGATCCGCGACGGCAAGGAGCAAGAGATCCCCCAAGCCGAAGTCCGGCTCGGTGATCGGGTGCGGATCCGGCCGGGTGAGACGATTCCCGTCGATGGTGACGTGGTCGAGGGCGGATCGAGCGTCGAGGAGTCGATGCTGACGGGCGAGTCGATGCCGGTCGAGAAGCAGCCGGGAGACCGGGTGACCGGTGGAACCCGGAATGGCGACGGCACCCTGGTCGTCGAGGCCAAACGCCTGGGCCGGGAAAGCGCACTCGAGCAGATGGTTCACCTGGTGCTCGAAGCTCAGGGCACGAAGGCCGGGGTCCAGCGGCTGGCGGATCGGATCGCTTCCCACTTCGTGCCGGACGTGCTCCTGATCGCCCTGGCGACCCTGGCAGGCTGGGGCTTGATCTCGGGCGACTGGAGCCGGGCCATCCTGAACGCGGCGGCCGTGCTGATCATCGCCTGCCCGTGTGCTCTGGGCCTGGCCACGCCGATGGCGGTGGCCGTCGCCACCAGCCGAGGCGCCCGGGCTGGGCTATTCGTACGCGAGGCCTCGGCCTTCGAACGGATGGATCGGCTGGCCACCATCCTCTTCGACAAGACGGGGACTCTCACCGAAGGCAAGCCAACCGTCGTCGAGACGTTGACCTTGCCCGGCTGGGATCGCGCCCGACTGCTGAGCCTCGCCGCGGCCGCCGAGGCAGGCAGCGAGCACCCCCTGGCTCGCGCCCTGGCACCCTTCGCTGCCAATCGTGAGGTTCGCGACTTCCAGGCCGTCCGCGGTCAGGGCGTCAAGGCCCGTGTCGATGGCCAGACGGTCCTGGTCGGTTCGGAGTCGTTCTTGACAGGCTGCGGTATCGATCAGGGTCCGATCCAGGCCGCCGCTCTGGCGTGGGAGCACCAAGCGCGCACCGTTCTGAGGGTCGCGGTCGACGGCAAGGCCGTCGGGGCCGTCGCCTTCGCCGACACGCTCAAGCCGCACGCCCGAGAGGTCGTCGAAGAGCTGCGCAGGCAGGGCGCAAGTGTGGTCCTGCTGACCGGCGACAACCCGCAAACCGCCCGGGCCATCGGCGCCGAGCTGGGCGTGGCTGCCGAGCAGATCAAGGCCGGCGTCCTGCCCGGCGCCAAGGCGGCCGTGATCGAGGCGCTCAAGACGCAAAGCCAGGGCCGGCGGGTGGCGATGGTCGGCGACGGACTGAACGATGCACCCGCCCTGACCGCGGCCGACATCGGAATCGCGCTGGGGACCGGAACCGACCTGGCCAAGGCCGTGGCCGACATCGTGATCGCCACGGGAGATCTGCGCGC
>JAFAHT010000067.1 GCA_019237095.1 Planctomycetaceae bacterium | reverse complement strand
CCCGTTCGCCCAGAATTCGGGCGATATTGGCCGCGGCCAGGGAGTAGGCGGCGTCCCCGGTCCGCTGCGCGATCTCGGTCAAGACCCGCCAGTCGCGCCAGGCGAATCCGAACTTGCTGTCCAGGGGAATGACGGCATTCAGCTCGTCGGGAGGCAGGTCGCGGCGGCTTTCCCAGGCGGCCTTGAGGAACGGACCGAACCGCTCGACGATCGGGCTCTGCCGGCCCGACACCTCGCGCTCGAAGTCGGCCAGGATTCCTCCCTGCTCGCCCTGGGCCTCTAGCGGGGTCGCGATGAACCGCTGCCAGTAGAGGCCGTCGTCACCGTACAGCGGCGTCATCGAGTTGGCGATCCGGTCGATCACGTACTGAAAGTCCGATTTCGAGCGGATCGGGTAACCATTACGGTGGGCCGCCAGGTTGGCCTCGGTCGCGAAGCTGGAGGCGTGGCAGGCGGTGCAGCGGGTTCCGGTGTCATGGATATTGTCGGACCTGATGAAGATGTTACCCGCACGGGGGACCTGGGCGAACCAGGCGTCGCCGACGTTCATGATGTAGTGTATCCCGGCCTCGACGGCCAGCGCAGGTTCGTTGTAAGGCGGGACTGGCAAGACCCTCGTGCGGAGAATGTAGTCGGGATGGTTCGCGTTGACCTCAAGGTAGTAGGTTCCCCTTGTGAACGCCCGGCTGATGTGCTTCGAGTAACGCTCGCGCTCCCGGTCATGGACGATCTCCATCGGGTCTTTGCCGGTGAGGTAGAGCGTCGTCCCAGCGCTCCTGTGATCGACCGTGTAGACCCTGAGGTTGGCCGAGACGTCGCGGTCAAGGAGATCAAGCTGGAAGTAGACAAGGATCGGTTCAGCACCCTCGACCTCGAACCGGAACCAGTCGAGGCCGCATTTTCCCTCCTTTGTGTTGGCAAGATAATCCGCGTCGTCGGCCGTGCCATAGACGTCGCGGCCCAGTTGCAGCGGGTTGGCCTCTTGCCATCGATCGTTGGGCTCGGCCTCGATGGCTACGCGCTCCGATTCGGCGAGCGGGAGTTGTCGCCACTGAACGCGAACCGAGAGCGAGGCGCGACCCGAATTATTGCCTCGGATCAGCGTGACCGCGACCCGGCCGTCAGAGGCCGGGCGAAAGGTCAGGTACCAATCAGGATCGCCCGCGTACATTTCCTTCCTGATCGGCTTGATGCCGGGCCCGGCCAGCTCGGCCGTGACACAGTCCCCAGGGCCGGGCGAGGCCTGCTCGAGACTCAACAGCAAGCTGAGCGTCTGGCCCGCCTTGAGGTCGCCCAGCAGGCACGGTCTCGACTGGCCTGGCTCGAGCGTGAAACTCGTGGATCGGGGCGAAGGATCCGCCGTTTCGCCAGCCGCGGCGATTGCCCACGCGTGCAGACAGAGCAGCCCCGCGACCAGCTTTGGCCAATCGGGTGGACGCAGGGTCATCGCGATGTCTCCAAGGCTTGGTTGCGCAATCACCGGCGCCATCGATCAATATCAATCAATCTTGTGAGGCCGGGCCCGCAAGCGCCAGTCCGGGGTCGCTTTCGCCCGCGGCGAGAGCGGTCCGCCGGCTCAAAACCGAGTGATGCCTGCTGTAGCCAATGTAAATGAACAGGCCGACGATCAACCAGATCACCAGCCGGATCCAGTTGTCCCGGCCCAGCGAGAACATCAGGCCGCCGTTGACCAGGACGCCCATGATCGAGACGAAAGGCGCAAACGGCGTGCGGAACGGCCGGGGCACGTCGGGGTCGGTGATCCGCAGGATCCAGACGGCCGCGGAGACGATCACGAAAGCGAAGAGCGTACCGATGCTGACCAGGTCGGCAAGAAAGCCGAGCGGTGCCAGGGCTCCACCCGCGGCGACCACAACACCGACCAGGATCGTCGATTTCCAGGGGGTCTTGAACCGGGAATGCACGGCGCCGAAGAACGAGTGCGGCAGCAGGCCGTCGCGCGCCATGGCCAGCAAGATCCGCGGTTGGCTGAGGTTGCCAACCAGAAGTGAGCTGGTCATTCCGGCCAGGATGCCCAGGGTGATCATGCCCCCAGCAAAAGTCAGCCCTTTCGCCTGCAAGGCTGCGGACAGGGGCGCGGCCTCGTTGATCTGCCGGTAAGGGATCATACCGGTGATCACGGCCGCGACCGCGACGTAGAGAACCGTGCAGACCACGAGCGCGCCCATGATCCCCAGCGCCAGGTCGCGCTGGGGCTTGCGCGCTTCTTCAGCATGGGTCGAGATCGAATCGAACCCGATGTAGGCGATGAAGATCCGGGCCGCCCCCAGAGCGATGCCACGATACTGCTTGTCCTCGTGCAGGAACGGCCGCCAGTTGGCTGGATCGACGTACGCGACTCCCACGCCGATAACGGTGAGCACCACGCCGATGTTGACCAGCACCATCGCGGCATTGAACCCCGCGCTCTCCTTGATGCCAATGACCAGGATGATGGTGATGGCCACCGTGATCAGAACGGCAGGCAGGTTGAACCAGGCCAGAGCCTGGGTGCCGTCCTTCAGGGTCACGAACTGGAGGACGAATTCCTCTTGCTTGAAGTCGTAGTACCAGGGAGGCGAAAGCAACCGAGGGTCCAAATGGATATTGAACACGTGCTGGAGCATGGAATCGAAGTAGCTCGACCAACCGTTGGCAACGAAGCATGATCCGATGGCGTACTCGAGGATCAGGTCCCAGCCGATGATCCAGGCGATCAGCTCACCGAGTGTGGCGTAAGCGTACGTGTAGGCACTGCCGGCCACCGGGACCATGCTGGCCAACTCTGAATAGCAGAGCGCCGCGAACCCACAGCCAACCGCGGCCAGAACAAAAGAGAGCATGATCGAGGGACCGGCGATGTCGCGGGCGACGATGCCCGTGGACACGTACAGACCGGTCCCGATTGTCGCGCCGATGCCCAGGGACATGAGCGAAAGCGACCCCAGCCGGCGATGCAGCCGCTCTCCCGAGTTCATCTCTTCGATCAGGTGGGAGACCGGCTTTCGCTGGAACCAGGGTGAAGACAACCATTGCATCCCGTTGATCCTGTTGGGCTCCCAGGCCGCGCGCGCTCGATGGTCGTGAAGACGGGCGTTGCGGCCTCCCCCTCCTTTATGGCCATGCGGGCTGCGTCGTCTCCCGCGGCGGCCCATCAAGCGGAAGACGCCACAGTACGACATTTCTCCAGGCGCGGTAAAGGCACCCGCGCGCGTCCCAATGAGGAGAGGAAAGGACAGTGCCATCGCACGCCGGTCTTCCGGGTCTTTCATCTCACCCGGAACACGGATTGCCTACAGTGAATCTTGGCCCGTGGCGCCGGCTCTCCTCACAGGTGAAGCATTAGGATGGCCGAAGTCGCGACTTTGGATGGCTGATGCGTCGCTCTCGCGGAGGGTTGCAGCGATGGCGTGTCGTGCGATCTTTGCGATCCACCTTGGACTGTACCTCACTTCGACCATCGTTTGCGGCCAGGTCGCCGGGGCGAGTGAGCCCGCCGACAGCGGAGCTCACTCGCAGGTTGACGGGAAAGCGAAGAGTCCGGCTCTGGGCGAGGCAACCAGGCTCATCATGGAGGGCACGAATCGGTTCCGCAAGCAAGAAGGCCGGGGCGAGCTCAAGAGCCAGCAGCAGCTTGTGGCAACCGCCCGCGACTTCGCCGACTTCCTGGCGCGGACGGAGAAGTTCAGCCACGAGGCCGACGGCAGTGAACCGACCGAGCGGGCCAAGAAGCACGATTACGCCCCTTGCATCGTCGCCGAGAACATCGCCTACGAATACAACTCGGCCGGCTTCGAGACAGAAGACCTCGCCCGTCGGTTCATCGAGGGTTGGAAGAAGTCGCCGGGGCACCGCAAGAACATGCTTGATCCGGACGTCCTTGAGGCGGGGATGGCGGTCGCACAGAGCAAGGAATCCGGCAAGTATTACGCCGTGCAGGTCTTCGGCCGGCCCAGGTCGGCGGCGATCGAGTTTTCCGTCGTGAATGAATCGGACGCCAAGATCGAATACCGGCTCGGTGACGAAGACCTTTCGCTAGAACCGCGGGTTACCCGCACCCACCAGCAGTGCCAGGCGAGCGAGCTGAGATTTGCCTGGACAGAAGCTGAAGGAAAGCCTGAAAGCTTTCAGCCTGGACAGGGAGACCGGTTTATCGTCACAAAAGAGCAGGGAAAGTATCGGGTAAGCAAGGCAGCCGCCGGACAAGGAATGACCGGCTCATTTCTGCGACGGTGATGAGACTCAGAGAGCTGGCGATCCGGGAATGGCTTCCGCATCGTCAAGCGCTCCCTCTTCCAGGTCTTCCTCGAGATGGTGGGCCTCGGCGGTCAGGCTGCGGACCTCACGAAGATTCGCCAGGTAAACGCAGGCACTGATCAGCCCGCAGGCGTACATCAAGACACGGAAGCCCAGCATCGCCAGCGCGCCCCCAGGGTGCCCGACGAGTTTGCCGACCTGGTCGCCGACCTCCTCGCTCAGCCCGAGCGCTCCGAAAGGAAGCGGCACGACCATTGTGAAGAGCGTCAAGGGCACCATCAAGAAATGCTGGGCCAGCGTGGTCGTCATCGTGGTTGGGAAGAGCATCTTGCTCATCAGGTAGAACGCGATGACGTTGAGCGTATGCCCCAGGACCGAGAGGACCAGACCGAGAAAGACGACGTCGAGCCGCCGCCGGTAAGTCGTGGACATCGCTTTCAGCTCGGTCATGATGCCCGCCAGCCGGCCATGGCCAGAACCGCCCAGCCCGGGGAAAAGGCGGGTGAGGGCCTGGGTGAAGATCAACACCAGTACCAAGAACGCGAGCCCCGTCGCAATCCAGGCGGACACGATCAGCTTGCGGACCTCGGCTGAATCCACGCCGCTCCAGGCCACCGCTCCCGCCAGCGCCGCCAGCACGAACAGTCCGAGCAGACCGAGGATCCTGTCGATCACCATCGAGGCGATGGCCTGTGTCTTCTTGATATGCATCCGCACCAGATACGCCGCCTTGATGAAGTCGCCGCCCACCGCACCGGGAATCACCAAGTTGAACACATAGCCGATGAAGCCCAGGAGCATCGTCGAGCGCACCGTGAACCGCGGCTCGATCACCCGGACCAGAAGATACCAGCGCACATACGTGATGAGCAGGCTGCACTGGAAGATCAACACACCGAGTACAAGCAGGCGGAGGTCGAGCGGGTGAGCGAAGACCACGTGAATCTTGTCGCGGTTCTGCCAGAGCACCAGCCCCAAAAGCGCGAACGCCAGGGCGACCAGCACAAG
The DNA here is from genome assembly GCA_019237095.1 of Planctomycetaceae bacterium. Taxonomy (GTDB): domain Bacteria; phylum Planctomycetota; class Planctomycetia; order Isosphaerales; family Isosphaeraceae; genus Aquisphaera. The sequence continues at coordinate 969 of JAFAHT010000067.1, read as the reverse complement.
ATTGACGGCTGAGCCGAGCCCGGGCCGCTTCGCTCTTACCCCACCGGAACGGTCTTCAGTCATCGCAGTGTCTCGAAGTCGGATTGTTCAACCGGGCGGCCTCAAAGCACGCCCTTGGTGGACGGAATCTCGGCCGATCGGGGGTCGGGTTCCACAGCCTCGCGAATGGCGTGTGCCAGGCCCTTGAAGATCGCCTCGCTGATGTGGTGGGTGTTGCGGCCGTAGTGCAGCATCACGTGGAGATTCATGCGACCCTGGGTGCAGACGGCGTGCCAGAAATCGGCGATCAACTCGCTGTCGAACGCGCCGACCTTGGGTGCCGGCATGGGAGCGTTCCAGACGAAGAATGGCCTGCCCCCAAGGTCCACGGCACAGGTCGCCAGCGCCTCGTCCATCGGCAGCACCGCCTGACCGTACCGCCTGATCCCGGCGCGGTTGCCCAGGGCACGGTCGATCGCCTGGCCAAGACAGATGCCCACATCCTCGGTCGTGTGGTGGTCATCGACGTGCAAGTCGCCCGTGCAGGCGACCTTCAGGTCGATAAGCGAGTGCCGGGCGAACAGTTCTAGCATGTGATCAAGGAACCCGATGCCCGTCGCGATCTCCGCTCGGCCCTGGCCATCGAGGTTGGCCACCAGGCGGATGTCGGTCTCCCGGGTCTTGCGGACGATCTCCGCGAGGCGATGAGGCTCGTTCAAGGTAGTTTTCCTTGGGTCATCAGGATGGCAGATGGCAAAAGGCAAAGGGCAGATGGTAAAGGGCAAAGGGCAGATGGCAAAGGGCAAAGGATAAATGGCACTGCTAAGGATTTTACTGCATGGACGCGGCCGGGGCTCGATCCAGTTTGGTCAGGATCTGGAGCAGCCGGTCGATCTCGCTGTCGGTGCCGATGCTGATGCGGAGACCTGCCGGATAGCCCGGATAGCTCATCAGGCGAACGAGAACCCGGCGCTCCTTGAGCTGCTCGAA
>JAFAHT010000588.1 GCA_019237095.1 Planctomycetaceae bacterium | reverse complement strand
AGGCTCGTAACGATTCGGGTTCGCTAACTCCCAGTCTTACGGGTTTGGTGACAAGCCGAGCCACGAGCGCGGTCTAGCGATTCACGCAAACGTGGGCGGACCTCGTGGACACCACATTCCAGCCATTCGGCTCTTAGCCTGTAACGGGCTTGTTTGGATGACTCTACTGCCCTCGCTGGCGCCAGTCCGACGCGGGTGCCCTTGTGGACTGGATGAGTCGTGCCAAAGCATCCGGGGTGCGAATGCTCCAGCAGATGGCCAAGCCACTGGAAGCCCATCGGCCGGGCCTGCTGGGGGGACAGCGCAGGTGCGGGCACTTCTGAAACCAGCACTTCGGCGCGGCATGCGCGACGCGACGAAGAGGAGCAGGCAGCGGACACACGTGGCGGTTCTTCCACGCCGCCCAATGTCCTCTGCCATCTTCAGCGCGCATCGGTCTGATCGACCGAAGCGTCGGACGGTCGCCTCGGCGCAGCGCACGTCGGTCACATCGACCGTGAAGCCAATCGCCTTTTCCGGGGAGCGGTTTGCGAGGGCGAGTGGAAGCTGATCAAGATCGCACCGATGCCCGGGAAGACGGAACCGTTCGACCTGGAGAAGGATCCCGTCGAGAAGGAGGACGTGGCGGCAAGGAACCCGGAGGTGGTAAAGGACCTCGAAGGGCGGCTGCTCGCGTACCTGGGCTCTGGTCAGCCCTCCTTGAATCCCTGCGAGACTTGTCGACGCCTGCCGTTCCCGGCTGGGGTGCAGTCGCCGGAACATATAACCTGCGCATGGCCATGGGACCGAGATGGGTCAAATGGACGCTGCTGGACTCGAACCAGCGACCCCCACCGTGTGAAGATGGTGCTCTAACCTACTGAGCTAAGCGTCCGAGCCGTGAGCCATCGACGTAAGTCTTTGCAAAATAACGCCTTAGACTCAGTTGCCTCCACCGTGTGAGGATGTCACTCTAACCGCTGAATTGGCAGCCAGCGAGTCGGCATTCGATGCATAAGAGCCTAACGCTCTGGACAGGACAGTCGAGAGCAAGACCCGAGGGAGTTATAGGTGGTGTGATAAGTCTAAGCGATACCGGCCCATTGGTGGGAGGCAAAAGGAGCCGCCCACGTTTTCGTGGTGCCAGAAAGTGGACGGCCCCTTCCAGGGGGCCCCAAGGGGGGCCAAAGGGACATAGTGAATTGCCCTCATAGAGTGGGGGGAATGGGAAGACACATGCAGACTGCCTATTTGGCCAAGAACGCTTTCACTTCACTATGTCCCTCTCGGTTTCCGCTTGGCCACGCATGACGGCGGGCTTCGATTCCCTTTTCTGGCCTACAAGCGGTCGACATTTTTCCCAAAACACGCCGCTTACCCAACCATTCAATCTCGCTGAGGCAAACGCCGTGCCCGTCGCGGCTTCTTCCTTTTCTAGGCCAGTTGCGGCCCCAGCTTTTCAGGCCATGGATACCCAACTCGACGCGCTGCCAACACTTCCGGTCCTCGCTCGGACCGTTTCTGACTGTGTGAACTCCGCGTTTCTCAACATTTCTCAACATTTTACGGCTCATCTGTTCAGGCCATGGATACTCAGCTCGGCGCGTGGCATCGACAGCGGACCCCGAAGATTCAACAGGCCAGGACGTCTATGCGCCCTTGAGGCGAGCCGGGAATCGACGATGACCGATGGTCCGACTCGATGCGGCAGAACCGAGAGGATATCGATAACCGATCGCCGAATCCCACGATCTTGGAGCAAGACAGACTCGGTACCAGAGAGAACCAGCGACCTCGAACATGGCCAAAGAGCCTCGCTCGAAACAGGCCGAGGCTGGAGGGCGAAGTCTGCGCGCCACGGTCGGAAGCCCCCTCCAGACGGCCGGAGGATTTTCAGAGCAACCCGATTCGTCAGCCGGCGAAAGACGAGCGCCAATGTTCGAGAGACCGGGGGAACGGCGGATCGACGAGCCTCCAAACGCGTCGTTCATCGCCTATCACGCGCTTCCCATCCGACACGGCATGAACCCGACGTCCTCGACCTCGGCTAGAGTGGTTTCTGCGGCCCGGGGACGAGCGGAGACGGCTCAATACTCGGATCGGCCGACCGGTAGTCGTTCTTGACCCACTCGCGGAACCTTGCGGGAGTGTGAGCCAGCCCCTGCGAATCAAGCCACTGCGCATATTCGTCCAGAGGCTCGTGCAGGCGTTCTGTGCCAAAGAGGGGAATATGGCCATGATAGAGCGTGAAGGCGCGGATCGCCTGCCGAGGGGGCTCGTTCCGTTGCATCATCAGGTAGAGCGCCGAGGCCAACCCGGTCCTGTCCGCGCCCGCCTTGCAATGGATCAACAAGGGATACTGGCAGCGGTCGAAAAAGTCGATCAGCGTCAGCAACTCGCGCCGGGTGGGTCGCCTGGTTGCATTCAAGGGAAAATCGAAGAACGCGACGCCGCTGGCCTGTGCGGTGCGGACCTCGGTTGCGTACCACGCATCCTTCGATGATCCGCCCCGCAGGTTCAGGATCGATGCCAGGTGATGATCCTTGATGAGCTGGGGTAGCTGAGAGGTCGGTTGCGCTGCGCGAATGACCCGGCCTGGATCGACAGTACCCAGATTGCTGCTGACCAGTGGCCGCAGCAGCAGAGAGACCGGCGCGGCCGCACCCAGCAGGACGACCGCGATGCCGATTCTCAGAATACGCCTGCCATACCGTCTCCGCGAGGCGGAGGAGGTCATGGAGACGATAGGGTCGGTCTGTCTCGTCATCGTCGCCAAGGGCAGCGTCTCCAGGATCGTCGAGTCCCTCTGGCAGAAGGACAGGCCGGGGCAAGTCCGGTAGCGAAACTTCCTTAACGAAAATCTAGCGGCCCCGGCGGGAAGGTCAACCCTGATCAACGACACTGGCGGTCGGGCAACTGGAAATAGGATTCATGCATCGAGCCGAGCCGAGCCGCCTCCCTTTCGGAAGCTGCGGCTCGGCTCGGCGACCATCACGCCCGATTGATATTCGATCGTGCCATCACACGCACGGCTCAAACTGTCTCAACGTGCACCCGGCTGGGTAGGCAAGGTGATGGGAGTTGTTGGAGCAGGCTTGGGGACGCCAACCTGCAGGAACTGGAGGGAACGGGCCGTGAAGGAGTACTGGAGGATCGAGTTCAGGACTGTCTGGAAGGGGGCGGCCAGCCGATCGATGAAGATCGTCGTTCGCACGATCGGGTCGCGATAGACGACGATTCGGTCTCCGGGCATGAGTTGGTAGTTGGTCGTCGCATCGCCGCCGCTCATGATCGCGGCCAGGTTCACGGGTAAGACTTGCTCGCAGCAAGCTCCCGGCGGTGCCGGACGTACCAGGCGGATGTTATTGGGAGCGGCCGTGGGAATCAGGCCGCCTGCGAACTGAATCGCATCGAGGACCGTCTCGTTCCCCGTCACCGGCAGCCGGCCGGGCGAGCCGACGTCGCCGAGAACGTAATAGTTCTTACTGTTGTATGCCGTCACGTCCACGAAGACGCGGTCGCTGTCTTTGGGTTCGATGATGATCGGCTTGCCCTTTTCATCCAGCTTGGCGCCGCCAGACTCGGGATCGATCTCGACCAGGCCCAGAACCTCATCGGTCAGGTACTTACGTAAGTACAAAACGATTTTTTCCTTCACCTCCGGGATGGTCAGGCCAGCGACGTAGACATCGCCGTAAAAGCCCAGTGAGATCTTGCCGTCGGGCCGCACCAGCCGCTCGCCTGAGATCGGCCGCCCTGGCAAGGCTTCAAGGACTTCGACGAGCACCAGGTCCGGTGGCTCGACGACATAATCGGGCATCGATACCTTCTTGAATTCGCTGGGAATATTGCTGCTTGCGATCTTCTCTTCGGGCGTCTTGACCGTCTGGCACCCGCTTGCGGCGCACATGGCCAGTGTCAGAAGCCAGCCGGCCCGGCGGATATTTCCTGTGCGATCCATGCACCACTCCCTCCCGGCACTCCGAGACCGGCCGAACAGGCCGCCGAAGTATCGGACAAAAGCAACCGCCGCGATCCTTCACGGCCGGTTCAGCTCGCCGTCCAGGCGATCCTGTGCCCCGTTCACTTGCCTTCTTCTCCGAGGGGCCGACCCGTCCAGACCGGATCGGTCTTGACACGACTACAATCGGCACAATCCCGCCCTCGCTCAAATCCAAAACCGTTGGATTCTCGTTATTGTGCCGTCTGAGGGAAATAACGCGACTGCCGCTTGAAATGAGGCTGGGAGCCCGACGCCGTCGTGATCCCCCGATTGAAATAACGAGCGGCCTGGCCACCCGGAATATTTGCGTTCCTTGTGTGGGCCGCAGTTAGCGAGCTGCCGTTCTTTCGACCGGTGGGATCCTGACCCGCGGGTCGAGCCCCGCTGATCTGTCCGTTGCCCAGGCCCAGCATCCGCTGCTGCGTCGAAAGCATGAAAAGCCCTGCTTGCGCCCGCGTCATCGGAATTGCCGGTCCGTAGACGTAATTCAGGCCCAAAGGATCCATCATCATCGCGTTCGCCGAGTTCACTCCTGTGCCTTGCTGGGTTCCAACACCCATCACAGATGGAACGGCGACGACACCGAGCCCACCCTGGGTCGACCCGCCCATGACGCTCTGCGGCATGAACCCGAAACCCGACAGCGACGAGGCGCCTGCCTGACTCTGAGCCCAGGTGCAGGGCGCCCACGCCAACCCCACGAATCCAATCAAAGCCGCACCACGTAACCAGCTACACTGTCCGCCCATTCGAGATCCTCCTTGATCGATCGACCCGCCGAACCGTATCTCCGGCACGCGGTGATTGCCGAACTGCCGATTTCGTGATCCCTCGTGATGGTAGTCCCATCCGAGGACAACCCTTTGGCTCGGCCGGCGATCGGATTCACCCGTACCGGGGATCGACGAGCCGTGTGATTCCCCACTCAACTGCGACTTCCCTAGAAATCGGTCGCTTCGTCTGGCCGTTTCAGACAATTCTTCGAGTGGGAATGACATGAAAGGCAAGGACGGCTCCAGGATCATAACCTGCCCGACCGCTACTTACGTGAAATACGGAATCTTCCTGTGCTCTCCAGATTGACTGTAGTCTTCCAAATCCCCAACCCGATCGAACTTCCCAAGAGGTCTGTGAGATGCTGGGTCTGCCTCCGCCCAGGGGATCAGGAGGCGAACCAACCCACCGCGATCGGACGAGGCAAGGAATGCTGACGAAATCAATCAGTCGGAAACCAGGACAGGTTCTGGCCGTATTGGCGGCTGTTACGAGCCTGTCAGGGCTGGCCGAGGCCCAGCAGAGCGGGATGTTCCCCCTGCACCCGATTCGCAGGGAGAGGACACCGTGCGCGAATGAGGAGCCCATCTACAAACTATACCGAGAACAGTACTACGGGTACTTTCCGACCCGCTGGAGAAGGTTCCCAGACAACTGGGCTTTGCGCAGCCCCGAAGGTCCCAACACCCGAGAAGAGCTGAAGAAGAATCCGATCGAGGGACCCAAGCCGCCCTCGGGCGAGGGCGAAGGGGAGGAAATGCAAGGTCCGGCTGCCCCGGGCGGCAAGCCAGCGATCCCGAAACCTCCACCGGAGGAACGCTCGCCCTTTGAGATGGACAAGCCGGATAACGGCGCAGGCGCGGCACCGGGGCGAAGGAACCCCGCGGCGCGGGGCAACACGCCTGCACCGGCAACAGAGGCATCGCCGTTCGACACACCCGAGACCAACCCGGCCGGGGCTGGTACCACGCCCGAAGGTCGACCGCAGGCTTCACAGCCGAACCGGCGCTCGACGCCGACGCTTCCCGATCCGGGCGCTCCCGATCTAGCTCCGCCAGGCGATGCCCCCACCGCACCGCCTCGAAGTTCGTGGAACCAGCGTCGGAGTGAAAGCCGACAGAAAGATCCCGGACCGCTTCTGACCATGTCCGATGCCACTCTGCCGTCTGTCGAGGAGGCCTCGAGTCCCGCTGATCCGGCCGGTGGCGCCGCGGCCGAGACGGTCGCGAACAATTCCGCAACCGCCGACCCAGAAACGGCCCCGGCGGCCACTCAGCCCGCCCCACGGCGAGGTCCAATCAGCTCGTTCTTCGCCGGTCTCGGATTGAACTGGCTGAGGCGGTGACCCCTCGCGACCTGCGATCAACGACACCCGCGGGAGAGCGCTGATCTCGCCGAGCCAGGTTCTCCCAAAGCTCAGCGGAAGCCTCGTTCTCCCGGCTTTTCCCTTTATTCGTCGTTGGCATTTATCCCCGCCGCGATGGGATGAGATGGGATGAGATGGGATGAGATGGGATGATCCGGATCCGGCGCTGGGCTCGGAGAACGATGACGTGGAGTCGCTGAGCAGCCTGACGATCGACCCCAGCTCGATGGACCTGATCTTCAACCTGAATACCAGTCCGAACTGGGATTTCCGCTGTCAGAACCCCTCGGGCGGCAACTGGATCAGCACTCTCGACAGCATGATCAACTCGGGCCAGATCGCGATCAACGCACCTCAGGGCTACGAGGTCATCGATTCGGGCGGCTACACAGACATCGAGGGAAACTCAAACCAGTCGGTTGTACCCGAGCCATCGTCGCTCCTCCTCGCTTGCCTCGCCACCCTGGGAGTGGCGGCCGGGATGACCTGGCGACAACGGCATCGTGGCACTTGAAAACCGGCCTCGCTGCCGTCAACATGGTCGCTCAAACATCGCAGTATGGTGGGAGTCAGCGGAAACATCGCCACACGACGTAAGGGACCGCATCGTGAGCACCTCGTCGACCTCAATCCGACCATCGCGGTCTCGCTATGAGTGGATCGGAGGAGGTGACGTCAATGCCTTCTTCGGGCTGATGATCGACAACATCAGCGGCATGATCCTGATGACCAGCCTGCTGGTCGGGTTCGGGATGCCCAGGGATTACGTACTCGGGCGGATGATTCCCGGCACGGCGGTGGGCGTGCTGGCCGGCGACCTGATCTTCACAGCGTTGGCGTTTCGCCTGGCCCGGCGGACGGGGCGGTCGGACGTGACGGCCATGCCCCTGGGGCTGGATACGCCCAGCACGTTCGGCTCGGTGATCCTGATCATCGGCCCCTCGTTCCAGGCGGCGCTCGGGAGGGGCCTAGCTGCTGATGCGGCGGCCCGGCACGCGTGGTTCCTGGGGCTGACGATGCTGCTGGCCTCGGGAATCTTCAAGCTGGCTTGTGCCCCGATCTGCGGCTGGGTGCGCAACCTGGTTCCCCGGGCGGGACTGCTGGGCTCACTGACGGCGATCGCACTGGCGATCATCAGCTTCCTGCCCTTGCTCGATATCGCGGCCTTCCCCGTGGCGGGCTACGTCTCGCTGGCCATCATCCTGGCGACGCTCACTGCACGCTGGCGGCTGCCCCGCAACGTGCCCGGGGCGCTCGGGGCCGTGATCCTGGGGTGCCTGGTCTACTATGGAATGAACCTGGCGGGGCTGGGTCCCGGCCTGGGCGCCGAGGGAGCGCAGCCGTCCAGCCTGCTGCGGCTGGCGCTACCGGCGCCGCTGTCGGCCTGGTGGCAATGGTTTGGGCAATCCTGGCCCGAGGCGCTCAGCTATTTGCCCGTGGCCATCCCGCTGGCGCTGGCAACGGTCGTGGGCGGCATCGATTGCACCGAGAGCGCCGCGGCCGCCGGCGACGACTACTCGACGGGGCAGATCATCGCCGCCGAGGGCGTGGCGACGCTGGTCGGCGGCCTTTTCGGCGGGGTGATCCAGTCCACCCCGTACATCGGTCATCCCGCCTACAAGGCGATGGGGGCCCGGGCCGGCTACACCCTGGCGACCGCGCTCTTCGTGGGGGCGGCTGGGATTTGCGGCTACTTCGACTGGATCTTCTTCCTGATTCCCAAGGCCGTCACTTTCCCGATCCTCATCTTCATCGGGCTGGAGATCACCGCGCAGTCGTTCCATGCAACTTCGGTACGGCACTATGCGGCCGTGGCCCTGGCCTGCGTTCCGGCCCTGGCATACCTTGCCCTGATCACGCTCAACCAGGTGCTGCCCGAGGTGGGCAAGCCGTTTGCGGATCTCAGGCCCCAGACCCAGCACTGGATCGCCACGGTGACCATGCTCTCGGGCGGCTTCATCGTGACGTCTTTGCTCTGGGGTACCTTTCTGACCTACCTGATCGACGGCAGGGTCAAGCCGGCGGCGGCTACCCTGCTCATGGCCGGCGCCTTCGCCTGGTTTGGCATCATCCACTCGCCCCTTCCCTCGGGCCCGATTAACGCCCCCGCCGCAGTGCTCCGTCAACTCACCGAGGAAGGCCGAGCCACCGCCTCGGCACACCAGACTCCCTACCACTGGGCGGCAGCTTACGCCGCCATGGCCTTCACCGTGCTGCTGTTGGCCAGGTTCGGCTATCACCCGGCGATTCATGAGGTCGATGCGCCCAGATCCGTCTCTTCCGGGCGTGCCTGAGCTGGCAAAATCGACCGGCCGGCCATTCGGTCCGAGCTAGACGCCGCGAGGCGCACACCTTAGGCTATTCATATTCGGGTCGATTTTTCCTTCCCGGACGCCTGACCGCTCTCACGCGGGGGCTTCACCAGTCTTTTTTTCCGCTGTGGGCTTAATTAGCACTCTCGGTGCTGAAGATCTTTGTCGGTTCGATCTCTTCGCGTCTCGGGCGCTTGTCTGGTTGATGTCTCCTCGATGGGCTTGTCATGCATAACGGCATCGGTGTCAGTCCTGGGGTGGTCGTGGGCGTGGCCTACCGAGTGGAATCGGTCCTGGGTCTGAGCGAACCCAAGACCCTCGAAAATCCCGCCCAGATTCCCGCCGAGATCGCGTACTTCGATCGAGCCGTGGAAGAGGCCGAATCCGAGCTCGAGGGCCTGGTGCAAAGGGTTGCCCAGGAGTTGGGACCCTCGGCAGCCGAGATTTTTCAAACCCACCTGCAGATCCTCGGCGACCCAGGTCTGCTCTCGCGAGTTCATTCGCTCATCGAGAAGCAAAGCTTGACGGCGCTGTCGGCCTTGCACCAGGTCATGAACCGTTATGTGGCCCAGTTTGCCCGGATCGAGCAGGACTATTTCCGCGAGCGGCTCAACGACCTGCGCGACGTGATCTTGCGGGTCGGCTCACACCTCACGCGGAAGAAGGAGCCCGTGCCCGATGGAGCCATCGAGTCGCACGACGACAATGAGCCGGTGATCCTGGTGGCACATGAGATCCTTCCCAGCCAGGCGATGAGCCTGGGTGATCTGCCAATCGCCGGCATCGTCACGGAAGTTGGTGGCTCGACCAGCCATGCGGCGATCCTGGCGCGCAGCCGCGGGATCCCGGCCGTCTCCGGAGTGGAAGGGATCATGAACGACGTCGCCAGCGGCGACCTCATGGTCGTCGATGGGCGGGAAGGCCATGTGCTGGTTCGCCCGGAGCAGGAGGCGACCATGGCCTACCGTAAAGTTCAGCGTGAGTTCTTCCATCTCAAAGACAGTCTGATCTCGAACCGGGACGAGCCGGCGCGGAGCCTGGACGGAACCCGCGCCGAGCTGCTGGCAAATATCAACAACCTGGCGGACGCCGACGCGGCCCATACTGTCGGGGCCTCGGGTGTTGGCCTCTTCCGGACCGAGTACCTGTTCCTGACGCACCACGATGTCCCCGGCGAGGAAGAGCAGTACGAGTACTACCGGCAGATCGTCTTGAATTCGCCCGGCCAGACGGTGACGATTCGCACGCTCGACCTGGGGGGTGACAAGACAGTTCCCTATCTCGGTCGCAGGAGCGAGCCAAACCCGTTCATGGGCTGGCGATCGATCCGCATCTTCTTCGAGAACCCCAAACTGCTCATCACTCAGATCCGAGCCATCCTGCGTGCCGGGCGACACGGCAAGGTCTCGATGCTCTTTCCGATGGTCACGACCCTGGAAGAGTTGCGCAAGATCAACAAGATGGTGAAGGAGACGCGCGACAACCTAAGGCGGGAAGGTGTACTCTTTGCCGAGGATGTCAAGACGGGCGTGATGGTCGAGGTTCCCGCCGCCGTCTTCTGCATCGACGCCTTGCTTCGCGAGACCGACTTCATCTCGATCGGCTCCAACGACCTGATCCAGTATCTCGTGGCCGCGGATCGAGACAATCCGAAGGTTGCGTACCTTTGCGAGCCGCTGAGCCCAGCGATTTTCCGGGTTTTGCAGATGGTGCTTGACGCGTGCGCGCGAACAGGAACCCCCGTGACCTTGTGCGGAGAGATGGCCGGTCAGCCGCGCTCGGCCCTGGTGCTCTTCGGTATGGGACTGCGCCGGTTTAGCATGAGCCCGGCCTTCATCCCCACGGTCAAGAACCTGCTGGCGGGAGTCACGACCGCGCAGGCGGAGCGGTTTGCCCACCACGTGCTGCAGCTTTCGACCAGCGATGAGATCCGCTCCTATCTGACAGCCCGGCTGCGGGAGATCTCCAGTACGTTGGAGATTTTTGATTCGGTCTGAAGCCATCCCGCCTGCCTGGCGCGGCCGGCGGTTCGGGACCAGGATGTTGCCCACGGCGAGTCCGCCTGCTAGGCTAATAACGCTTCTCCAAGTGCGGGACCGGAGGGGTTATGCGGCAGGCAGCCAGGCGCTTGCGGCGGTCCGCCTATGTGGTTCAGCCATTCGCTGAATGGCCGGTTCCATGAACTGGGAATTCGATCCGGGCGACTTTTTCACCTTTGAGAAGCCATACTCTTTGCGGAATTGAGTGTGTCTGAAATAAACCATGTCCCCGCAACTACTTAGAGTGCTCGTTCCAGCCAACAGGGAACTGGCATTGCATTTGCCTTGGAGATCGAGCGTGGTTTCGATTCCATGTCGTGGAAGACTGGCATGACCGCGCGGCCGAGCAAGCGGAGGCTAGGACCAAAGCGATGGCAAAACGTCCGAGTGTGCAAGAGATTCTCGAGGCGGCCCGCAAAGGTGGGGCGGCGAAACCCGCGGCTGAGCCGGAACCTGCCGCGGCACCAACGCCTGTGGGTGAAGTGGAAGAGGTCGAAGCCAGCGCGGTCGAACCGGTGACGGCACCGTCGCGACCCGCGGCTCCCGCACCCAGCGTCCCGTCGCCGTCCCCACTGGGCCGACCGCTGACGCTCAAGGAGAAGCTCGCGGCCGCCCGGGCGGGCGGAGCGGCCACGACCGCGCCGGCGCCGGCCCCAGCCGCGGCTGCGGCGCCGGCCCCGGTGGAAACCGCAACCGTGGAGGAGCCCGCCTTGGCAGTTCCGGAAGCCAGACCTGCCGCCGCTCCGCCACCGGCCAAGCCCCTGGGCCGCCCCCTGACCCTCCAGGAGAAGTTGGCTGCGGCCCGCGGCGCAGCTTCGGCCGCACCCGCAGCCGCAGCCGGTCCGACCGCAAAGCCCGCCGCACCCAAGACCGCCGCCGCGCCGGCTGCCAAGACCGCGGGCGCCACGCGCGTGCTGCCGCCGCTGGAGAAGATCACCGACCCCCGCGATCTTGCGGAGGCGCTCCGTCAGGCCGGGGCCAAAAAGACCAAGGAGATCGCGGCCAAGGCGGCGGACGCGGCGCCCCCGAAGCCGGCTGTCGCGGCCAAGCCGGCAGCGGCGAAGCCGCAGTCGGTTCTGCCCAAGCCCGCCAAGAACGTTGCGGCCGCCCCCGCCCCCGCCCCCGCGGGCCAGACCGATCGCCGCGGCTTCATGATCGGCAGCCTTTTCATTTCATGGGTCGCCGTCGGCTGGACCGCATTCACCGCCGGTTGCGTGGCCTTCACCGGGATGATGGGCCGGTTCATGTTCCCCAACGTGCTGGCCGAACCTCCCAGCACGGTCAAGGTCGGTGAGCCTTCGAGCTACGACCTCAACGATGTCAACGAGCGGTTCAAGGCGGAATCGGGCTTCTGGATCGTCCGGTCCAACCGGTATAACGGCCAGGACATCATCTACGCGCTGCAATCCGTATGCACGCACCTGGGCTGCCCGCCGAACTGGCTGGCCAACGAACAGAAGTTCAAGTGTCCGTGTCACGGCAGCGGTTTCTACATCACCGGGATCAACTTCGAAGGGCCCGCCCCTCGTCCGCTGGAGCGGTTCAAGGTCACCCTGGCCGACGATGGGCAAATCGTGGTCGATAAGAGTCAGAAATTCCAGCAAGAGCTGGGTCAGTGGTCGGACCCGGACAGTTTTATCGCGGTATGACCCTGTTCTCCTTGCTGAGATGCGTCTGAGTGGAGGGTCCCGGTCGAACCCAAGATCGGGCCCTGCTTCTTCACTGGCCCCAGCTTGAATCCAAAGGCGACGAGACTCCCATGCCAATCCTGGACAAGATCACCGAGACCCAGCTCTGGAAGAGCGTCTTCCGCCACCCCATGCCGACCGACCGGCGCAACCGCGTGGTGGTGATGCTGACGAACTTCTTTCTCCACCTTCACCCCGTGAGCGTTCGCAAGCAAGGCATCGCCCTGAGCTACACCTGGTGCATGGGAGGAACGACCTTCTTCCTGTTCATCGTCGAGGTCGTGACCGGCGTGCTCTTGATGTTCTATTACCGGCCGACCCTGGAGCACGCCTACAACGACATTCTCCAGTTGCGGGACGTGACGACGCTGGGAATCATGCGGGAGTTGCACCGCTGGGGAGCCCACGCGATGGTCATCACGGTCTGGCTGCACATGTATCGCGTGTTCCTGACGGGCAGTTACAAGCCGCCCCGCGAGTTCAACTGGGTGATCGGCGTGATCTTGCTTGTGCTGACCCTGCTGCTGTCGTTTACCGGCTATCTGCTGCCCTGGGACCAACTGGCGATCTGGGCCATCACCGTCGGGTCGAACATGGCCCGGGCCACGCCCGGCGTGGGGGTCGAAGGCCCTGGCTCCAGAATCCTGGCGCTGAACGGCGTGAAGCTGATCACGTCCGGATCGGACGCGAAGTTCGCCCTGCTGGGAGGCCGCGCCGTGGGCGAGATGACGCTCAACCGATTCTACGTGCTGCACTGCGTGGCAATCCCGCTGGCGGCCGCGCTCTTGATCATGATTCACTTCTGGCGGGTCCGCAAGGACGGCGCCATCAGCGGCCCAATGTGATGTGACCAAGCCATGAGGAAGCAGGCGCGTTCGAGCGTGCCGGGTGTGCCCTGGTCTGGGCTGGCCCGGCGAGGGGGCAGTGTGCGACACGGTTCGTGAATCTTCGGTTCTCCACTGGCAATCCAAGTAACCTCGGTCTGTAGGTACTCATGCGTCAAGATCTTACCCCCGGTGTGATGGCCGGTTTGGCGTGGTATTACCTGATAGCCGCCATGCTCAACGCGGCCGCGGCGGCTTACGTCGCCTACATGGAAATGGTCTCCGAAGGGGCCTCCCGCGCGGGGCTGGCGCCGCGGACCCGGCGCCTGCCCGACTGGCTGGCGATTGCCTTCTTCGGACTCTACGGATTGGCGGGGATCGTCATCCTGGGCCGCCACGTACTTCCCGGGGCGCTCGAGATTGCCTATTGCCTCGGTGCGCTGGCCAACGCCCTGCTTGCCATCACCGCCGGGGCTGACGCCGCACATTTCGCGGAGGTCCGAGAGTCCGTGACCGGTCACGCCGATGGCGCGACGGCTCCCCCGCCCACCCTCGACGACCACATCCCCGCGGTGGGTCTGGGCAAGCCGATCAACCGGACCCTATGGACCCTGATCTGGAGCATTGTCGCACTGGTCTTCCAGGCCATGGGCATTGCCTATCTGTTCGGCGGTGAGATCATTCTGCCGCAGTTTATCCGCGACGCCATCGATTACGTGTCCGGACCGACCACGTTCTTCATCGGTGCGACGATCGGCTTCGCCGCGATGCTCGCTTACCGCCGGTTCGTGGCCAACGGCCTGGTGGCCTGGTCGATCGTCAACCTGTTTCTGCTCTATTTCGGCCTGAGCATGACCGACTACGATTTTCGGGAGATCGTCACCAAGCCCGACAACGTGCCGATCGTCGGGCTGATCGTTCTGGTCGGCTATTTTACCTGGCTCAGCCTGCGGCGGGCGGTGATCAACGACGCCCGGATGGCCCAGGGATTGCCCAACCTGGAAGCACTCGAGCCGGACAAGACCCTGACATGGCCCGACCTCGTCTACACCGAGCTGATTTGCATGGTGGCGCTGACGATCTTCCTGGTGCTCTGGGGAATCGCCCTGCAGGCGCCTCTCGAGCAGCCGGCCAGCTCGACGGTCGCTCCCAACCCCTCGAAGGCCCCCTGGTACTTCCTCGGTCTCCAGGAGATGCTGGTTTACTTCGATCCCTGGATGGCCGGCGTCGTCCTGCCCAGCCTGATCATCGTCGGGCTGATGGCCATTCCCTACATCGACACCAACAAGGAAGGCAACGGCTATTACACGATCTCCCAGCGCAAGTTCGCCTACATCACGTTCCAGTATGGTTTCCTCGTGCTCTGGGTGGTGCTCATCCTGCTGGGCACGTTTCTGCGCGGCCCGAACTGGAATTTCTTCGGCCCCTACGAGTACTGGGACCTGCACAAGCTGATTCCGCTGAACAACGTCAACCTGTCCGACATCGTCTGGATCCAGCTTCTGGGCACGACCAAACCGTCCTGGATCTTGGTCCGCGAGGCCCCCGGCCTGATCCTCTGCCTGCTTTACTTTGCCATTCTCCCCGAGCTGATGAGGCGGCTCTTCTTCAAGAAATACGCCGAGCAGGCTGGCTTTCTGTGCTACATGACCCTGGCGATCCTGCTCCTGTTCATGGC
>JAFAHT010000572.1 GCA_019237095.1 Planctomycetaceae bacterium | reverse complement strand
GCGTCGTAGATATCGTCGATCCGCTGCCGGACCGCCTCCTGGTACTGGGCCTCCAGGACCTTCTCTGCGCGGACGGCGACAGCAGTCCGAGCCTGCCGCTGGCGAGTGACGTCGAGCAGAAAGGTGATATTGGTATCGTACTGCGTGGGTCCGCCGGGGACGGTCCGGCTGAAGCGGTAGCCCGGATAGGGGACAAGCTGCCCGTCCTGGTAGAAGACCGGATTCGCTCGCAGGCTGGCCTGGAGGATATCGGCCTTGGCCTGGGGTATCTCGTAATATTTGGCGCGGAGGTCACGGCTGCGCTCGAGCGTGATGTCGATGGCCTGGTCGAGGGTCAGTCCGTCCGGCGGGCCGTCGTCCTCAGGACCGGACGGAAGCTCGAGCGGGCCGACAAGCGGAGCCGCCGAAGGCGAGATCGGCGCCGGCGGAGGCGCCGAGATCGCCATCTGTAGTGCGGTCGGGGAAGGTGCCGAAGCCGGGTTGACAACCGAGGTGGGAACGCTCCTGGGGGCCGATACCCCGGCTCGACCGCCGAGAAAGCCACCAGTGCCCGGCAAATTGCTGAAGCTACCGCCCCCCGACCCTGGGGCGTTTCCCATGATGGAAGTCGACCCGCCGATCTCGGGCAGCTCCGGGGTGGTACCTGGACCTTGAGCTTGGGCCCGGCCAGCGACGGCAACGACCCAAACGGCC
The DNA here is from genome assembly GCA_019237095.1 of Planctomycetaceae bacterium. Lineage (GTDB taxonomy): Bacteria > Planctomycetota > Planctomycetia > Isosphaerales > Isosphaeraceae > Aquisphaera. Next base: position 4,825 of record JAFAHT010000572.1, on the reverse strand, counting down.
AGTACAACGACCAGACTGCGTTGCAACCTATGATCCATCATTGCATCGGCAACCTTCCTGGCCTTGTCGCGAAGACGGGCATCTTGCCGTCTCCGGCCGACTGGAAAAGTCCATAACCGCGCTGCAACCCGTGCAACCCTACATCGACAATCCGGTGCCGGGTTCTGAAGTCGAGTTACTCTGGTGAGATGCTGACGGGCTCACGGCTTGACGGAGATCGACACGTCGTGAGGGTTGAGGGGAACGGTCTTTTCATCGAGCTCAGGTTGCGTCGACAGGAACTCGCCCTCGGCCATCACCCGATCCTCGTACATCTGCTCGAGGATCAGGCTGCCGGTGGCCACCACTTCGTCGCCCGGCTTCAACTCCAGGTTTCCGAGGCTGGTCTCGGAGACCACCACGAAGTCGTTATTCTCCTTGACCACGATGATGGGCCGGCGCTCGAACTTGTAGTTCTTGCCCGGTTGCTTGACGAAGACATAGTCGACCCGATCGACCGAGACCATCGCTCCCCGGGGAATCACGGTTTGACCCGGTTTCGGTGGGACCTCGAGCAGAACACGCACGAACATGGCGGCCTTGAGCCGGCCTTCCGGGTTGGGAATCGAGGAACGGAACTTGGCAGAGCGCGAGTCCATGTCGATCGCCTTGTCGATATACTCCACCTTGCCATCGATCGTCAGGCCGGAGTAGGGGAAAACCACCATCAGCTTCTGGCCCACCTGGACCTTGTCGGCGTCGAGCTCGCTGACGTTACCCCGAACCCAAAGGTGCTCGAGGGGCGCGATCTGCATCAACTCGTCCTTCGAGTCGTAGTAGTTACCTCGGACGGCCGACCGCTTGATCACGATCCCGGCGGTGCGGGAGCGCAGGATCATCTTGGCCTTTTTCACCCCATCTTCATTGGGAACATCGGCGACCTCCTTCTCGGTCAGGCCGAACACGAGGAGCTTGTCCTTGGCCAGCTTCATTTGCAGGAGGCTCTTGGCTTCATCGTTTTGGGCCTCGATCAAGTCTTTGCGAGCTATGGCGTTGGTCTCGGCAAGAGGGGCCTTGTAATCGAGCACTTTCTTGTCGCGGGCATGCTGGCTGACGGCCGTCTCGTAGTCGTTCTTGGCAACGGCAAGGTCAGCGCTGAACATATCCAAGAGCGGCGTTCCCGCCTGAACCACGGAGCCGAGGTCCACCAGCACGTTGTCGACCCGGCTGTCGAGCTGGGGCCGCACGACCGTCAGCTTGGCGGGGTCGTAGTCGGTAGCGCCGTTGAGCCGCAGCAGCGTGGGGAATGTCTGCTCCTTGACGGCGACCGTCCGAACGCCGATCCCCTCGAACTGATCCGGGGTGAGGCTGATCAGGTGATCCCATGGAGTCCTGTGGGCCAACTCCGATACCCAGGCCTTGCTGGGCCGGCTCTCCTCGGCACGGGCGCTGCCGGAGATTTGCTTCAAGACGTTCTCGACGCGGCCCCAGGTGCGATGATCCACCGCCAGCCAGGTGCCGACTCCAGCGATCACCGCAAGGAGGAAGGCGAGTTTCCAGCCTGTCTTCATCGTGCCAATCCTCCGAAACCACCGCGGACTTTGAGACAAACGATCAGTTGTGAGGAGCGTTCGGGTCATACTTGGAATTGGGCCGAGCCCCTTCCTCCTCCGGGAAATAGTGCATGTAGCGGGCGCTATAGTTGGTCCCCTCCACGACGACACCGGCCCCTGTCCCACCCGATCCGCATGGAGCCGGGAAGAAACTGTAGAGAATCGGCATCATGTACCTGGTCAGGAACAGCGTACAGATCATCGCACCAACCACCACGATGCCGAGCGGCTTCTGGGCCTGCGAACCGATCGAGGTGGCCAGCGCCGCAGGCAAGAGTCCCAGCGCCGCAGTCAGCGAAGTCATGACGACCGGTCGAATCCGGAGTTCCGTCCCGCGCATACAGGTTTCCCAGACGGAATAGCCGCGCTCGCGCATCTGGTTATGGTAAGCGACCAGCAGCACTCCGTCCTGAACCGCCACACCGAAAACCGACACGAAGCCGACTGCGGCGGAGATGCTGAAGGGTGTGCCGGTGAGATAAAGCGCCCACACGCCCCCCATCGCGGCCTCGAGCACGTTGATGGCGACCAGCATGCAATCTTTCAATGACCCGAACATGGAGTAGAGCAGCAACATGATCAGGCCCAGTGACAAGGGAATGATCCACATGAGTCGAGCGTTGGCTTCTTCCATCTGCTCGTACTCGCCCGACCACCTGATCGTGTACCCCTCTTTGGGGAGGTGAGCCCCGGTGGTGGGATCGTTCACCTTGCGCTGGGCTTCGGCGATGGCCGACGCCAGGTCTCGTCCCTGCACGCTGAACTTGATCGGGATGTAGCGGCGGTTGTTCTCACGGTAGATGTACGACGCGCCTGGCTTGTGAGGATCGATCTTGACGAGCTGACTCAAGGGGATACGGACGCCCGGCTTGCCGTCCCCCTGCCCGGGAGTATCGACCGGAATCCGGCCAATGACTTCCGGGTCGTCACGGGTATGCTTGGGCAAACGGAGTACGATGTCGAACCGCTTTTCTCCCTCGATCATCTGGGTAAAGGCCCGTCCGCCCACGGCGACCTGGACCACCGCTTCCACATCCGAGACGTTGATCCCGTACCGGGCGCACTCGTGGCGGTCGATCTGGATCTCCAGGTTGGGCTGGCCGATGATGTGAAACAGACCGGCGTTCACGATCCCGGGAACCGTGTTGAGGATGTTGACCACCCTCTGACCGGCCTCCTCCAGGACGTTGAGGTCGTTGCCGATGAGCTTGATCGAGTTGGCTCCCTTGACACCCGAAAGGGCCTCCTCGACATTGTCGCGGATGTACTGCGAGAAGTTGAAGTTAATGGACGGGAATACCTTGAACTTCGCCATCAGCTCATCCTGGATCTCCTCTCGCGTGATGGCTCGATCCCAAAGTTCTGTGCCGAAGATCGTGACCGGCTTTCTTCGCCACTGTTCCATCGGGATGAGAGGTGCGTCGAATTCGAGGTTGAAGTAGCTTGTCGGGTCAGTGCCGTCGTCAGGCCGGCCAACGTGCGACATCACTCCCCGGATCTCCGGGATCGAGCCGATGACCTCCCGGAGCCGCGGGGCCATCCGCGCAGCCTCCTGGAGCGTGACGGTCCGCGGCAGGATCGCCCTGATCCACAGGTTTCCCTCCTCGAGCGGCGGCATGAACTCGCCCCCAAGCTTGGGGATCAGACTGAACGTGTAGGCGAACAGTCCCATGAAGACAATCAGCGTAATGGTGCGATGCCTCAGGACGAAGCAGAGGGCGCGGAGGTAGCGCAACTTCATGATTTTATCGAGAAACGTGTCGGTGGCGGTGGTCTTGTTCGCGAAGAGGTACGAGCAAAGAACCGGAGCGAGGGTCACCGCCAGCAGGAGGGCTCCGCAGATCGCAAAGGCGTACGTGCTCGCCATCGGTCCAAACAACGCACCCTCCGGGCCGGTCATCGAGAACAGCGGGATGAATGCGCAAACGATGATCGTGGTGGAGAAGAAGAGTGCCTGCTCGATCTCGCTCGAGGCGTCGATGATCCGGTCGATCAGCGGCCGCGACCGGTCGGCGTCATGGGCCGTGATGTGCCTGTAAATGTTCTCGACGATGATCGTCGAGCTGTCCACGATGATGCCGAAGTCGACCGCGCCGATCGACAGCAGGTTGGCCGACTTGCCTTGTAGATAGAGCGCACTGATCGAAAACAACAAAGCCAGCGGGATCATGATGGCCACGATCCCCGCGCTGGCCAGGTCGCCCAGGAAAACGAAGAGAATCGTGATGACCAATCCCATTCCGACCAGCAGGTTGTGCAACACGTTATGCGTCGTCACGTGGACCAGCTCGGTCCGCTGGTGGAACACGCGGATCTTCATTCCTGGAGGAAGGAGCTTCTCAGCCTCGATATTCTCTAGCTTCTGCAGGACGGCGTTGGACACGGGAAGAGATTTTTCATACTTCCGCATCAGCACGATGCCTTCAACGACGTCGTTCTCGCCGTTTCGTCCCACGAACCCCAGGCGGGGCTGATAGCCTATCACGACCTTGGCGATCTGCTTGATGTAGACTGGCATGTTCTGGTACGAGGTGACAACGACGTCCTGGATATCCTCGAGCTTCTCGACCTCGAGCCTGTAGGACCGGTCGGCCTTCGCGGGGTCGAGTGAATCAATGCCCTCACCCAGGTAGCCGATCGCCCGAACGTTGTGCGATTGATCCCCCAGGGGCAGGACGTCGCCCCTCACATTGGCGTTGGACTGCGAGATCGCGTTCGTGACCATCTGCAAGGTCACGTCGTAGTGCCTCATGAGCTGCGCGTCGAGCAGGACCTGATACTGCTTGACCGTCCCGCCGAACCCGGTGACATCAATGACACCTGGCACGGTCCGTAGTTGCCGTTCCATCACCCAATCCTGGACGGCCTTGAGCTGATTCAGCGTGTAGGCCGGTCCCTCCAGAACATAGCGGACGATCTCGCCGGTCGGGCTCCAGGGCGATAGCGCCGGAGAGATGCCGGTGGGCAGGTTGCTGATCATGCCGATGCGGTTGATCACTTCCTGGCGGGCCTGCCAGTAGTCAGTGCCGTAATCGAAGACGCACTTGACGTCGTTGAGCCCAGCCAGCGAGATGCTCCGCAGGTACTTCAGGCCGGGCATCCCATTGAGCGCGGTCTCGATCGGGATGCCGATCAGCCGCTCCATCTCCTCGGGGCTGGCGCCGGGGTTCTGGGTGATCACTTCGACAAGCGGAGGTGTCGGGTCGGGATAAGCCTCGACGTTGAGGTTGTAG
>JAFAHT010000571.1 GCA_019237095.1 Planctomycetaceae bacterium | reverse complement strand
GCTTGTGGCCGATGCGAGCCATGCCCGCCGTGAACTGGGGTGGGAGCCAAGATACACGGAGATCACTCCGATCATCGAGACCGCCTGGCGATGGCACCAGTCCCACCCTCATGGGTACGATGAAAAAACTCGAACGTGAAGTCCGATGCGGAGCCACGTGTTCGATTGGCCCGCGGACGGCCGGCTGACGATTCCCATGGCCGGCAAGGTCACCGGGGCCTACCTTCTGGCCCAGCCGGAGAAGCCACTCGATGTCGTTCGGAGCGAACGGTCCATTCCTATCCCCGTGAGCTATGCTGCCCAGGTGTGATGTCTTCCACAGGGCCAAGGAAGATTACCACCTCTGCGTTTGCATCACGCCCCATCCCCATGCGAAGCCAAACCCATTTTGGGTTTATCCCGTGTTGGGTTTATGACAGTCTTGGGTCGCCCCGCGATTTCTACAACGCACTGATCCCAAACCTGTTTTGGGTTTCCCCGAGCTCGGGATTAAAACTCGATCCGAGCGACGGGCTAGCGGTGGTGAAACTTGTGACGAAATCGGTTTTCACGAATAAGTATGACCGGTTTCGATTGCTCATGGTTGAGGCTCGCAAAGCTTGCGGCCTCACGCAGGCAATGTTGGCACAAAAGCTATCCCGCCCTCAGTCTTTCGTTTCAAAGTACGAACGTGGGGAACGACGCTTAGACCTCGTCGAGTTTCTTGAGATTGCTCGGGCCATTGGCATCGACGCACTTGAATTCATTAAGAGACTCGACGACCTTTAGGTTCGCCCCAAGCGGGTAGCGATGCAAATTGTTCGTGAAGAAACGCTCATATCCAGAGGCACTTATTCCGCATCTGAGGCATGGCGTCAGACACGATCTAGTCTCTATGACGCCATCAAAAGAGTCGATTGGCCGCGTGGCAGTGGCACGTTCACGATATACCCCGAAGCCGGGAAAAAAAGCAGCATGGGGAATGGTGTGGGCCCAATCAAGATTGGACTGATGGAAGAACTCAATCAACAGGGGTGGAAGCGTGAGCACCGTGTTGACATTGCCGAAGGATTTAGATTGGGCAACACGGCACCATCCGCCCTACGGTCGAGGAACTGCTTCCGTGTTGACATTGCCGGAGGATTTAGATTGGGCAAGGTTGATGCCGTTCTCGATACCTCGGATGGACTGGTCGCTCTCGAATGGGAAACGGGCAACATTTCCTCCAGTCACCGAGCCCTAAACAAGATGGCACTCGGTCTTCTCAAAGGAACCCTCGCATGTGGCATACTCGTGGTGCCATCACGGAAGCTCTACCACTTCCTGACTGACAGAATTGGCAACTGGAACGAGTTGGAACCCTACCTTGATCTGTGGAAGTCGGTCCCTTGCGAGAACGGCATATTAGAGATCGCCGTCATTGAGCACGACGCCGAGAGCACGAGCGTCCCACGAATCCCCAAAGCTACTGACGGCAGAGCCCTCCGGTGAGGTCATCCCTCGATGAAATCGGCATTCTTATGTGAGCGTATTTCATCGCTTTGAAGTCGATCCACGATCTCCGGCGCGAAGTCGATCTCGATTCCAATCCATCGGCGGTTCTTATTCTCGCACACACTGAACGTTGTCCCACTCCCGCCAAATGGGTCCAGGACAAGATCTCCCTCCAAGGTCGACATTTCAACGACGCGATCAAGAAGTTTGGTCGAGAGAGCGTTTGCTTTGCGATTCTTCGATTTGAATTTCCAGTGACGGACAGGCGGTATATCACCCCACACATCTTTCAAAGTAATCCCATTGGGATTCAAAGCCCCCCGATGTCCACCGTAGTCTTTGACTTCGCCTCCGCAGTGGCGGCACACCTGCACGGGCGTGCGGATTCGACGAAAGGTGTTCGGCTTGCCCTTGGAGTAATAGAGCAAGCTGTAGTGACTCGGATGCAATCGTCCCGAGATAGGCAGGCAAGCACTCATCTCGATCGCGATCCAATGGCGAAAATCCATGCCGAGCGTGGTCAAGTGTGCCCCAAGTAGGATATTCCACTTCGGCAGATTGTAGAGAAAGAGCGAGCCGCCCGGTTTCAGGATGCGGACACACTCCCCGACCCAAGATCGACACCAATCGAGGTACGTGTCATCCGATTGCTGGTCATCCGTGTTCTCACCATACTCCTTCCCGAGATTGAACGGGGGGTCCGCGAACGCGGTATCGACAATCTCATCTGTGATCTGTGGCAACACGACCATACAGTCGTCCGCGAACAGGGCACCACACGGAGTAGAGAAGATCGGAGCGACCTTTGCTGCATCTTTCAAGTATGGCTTGACGTCGAACAGCCTCTCCCCTTTAGTCCACATGAAGCTTCCTTGCCGACCGTTGCTCTGCAGTTTCGCTTTCATTGGTTAACGCTTATCCTTGGTTTGGTGGTGAGTTACTCAACGATAACCCAATTCGGGTTTTTCTCCAAGCGAATAATCTTGAGCGCCAGAATATGCTGGAGGAAAGCAAATGGAAGCAACCGATATTTGCGACTCATGAACCGGATCTGAGGAAATGAACGGGCTCGTTCCGTGAATCCTGGAATGAGACGGTAATCAAGTTCGGCGGTAGCCATTTGTGTTTATCCTCTAGCCGGCAGAGGTTCCAGCCCACACTTGTGAGACCACGGTTGGGTTTATCTGACTTTAGGTTCAAGTGTACAGTAAAAGGTTTCTGTCCACAAGGGCTTCTCGAAACGTTGAACCTGAGCGCTGGCTGGTCACAGATCCTTAGCGGCCCAGCGGCGAGCACGAACTCGCCGCCCGTTTGTTGTTGCTACGCTCCATGCGCTTATTCCCTTTGATGAAGCGTTACTCATCACTGGCGGCACGTCGATTGCTGATGATCTGACTCGCTATTTCCAACTGGATGAGCACGCGGGCAAGGAGCAGCAGGATGTCAAGCCATTCCGTGACAAGCCCCGCGGAGGAAAACGGGGTCGAGAAAACCCTGGACGCACATACGACCATTCTGCAATGGATCGCGGGACTGTTGACCGCGGGCGCGGCGTGGATGCTGGCCCCGATCCTGGTGCCGTTCGTGCTTGCGCTGGCCCTGGCGATCGCGCTTTCGCCACTGGCTGGGCGAATCGAGCGCATGGGTGTGGGACGGACGGGTTCCAGCCTCGTTTGTCTTGTTCTGGTCACGGGCACACTCATGTTCACAGCGGGACTGCTGGCTTACCAGGCCGGCACCATATTGCAACAATCCGACCGCTACCTTGACCGCCTCAGCCGGCTGCTCGCGACCGCGACGAAGTCCGCTGGAGGTGACCGTCTGCTGATCTCGCTGGGGGCAATTCGGACGTCGGAAGAATCCTCGGGTCCACGCGGTGCGAATCGTGGCGGCGAGACCGATGCCCCCGCAGCCACCGGCGACGGTACCGATCAACGGGGCGGGATGTCCAAGCCCGCGAGGCTTGATCCCGTGGCGTTCTGGAAGCAGTTTCTGCGGAGCAGCCTGCGACTCCTCGGCGGCTGGCTTGTCACGGGGATCGGCGGTATCGTCGGCTTGATCGGCTCGGCCGTGATCTGCCTCTCGTTCGTGTTCTATTTGCTGCAGACACGGTCGGAATGGATCAATCGACTGCTTCGGGTGCTGTATTTCCTGGGTCTGCGACCGCGACGCGACAGCCTGGAGCGAGTCCAGAGCACCATCACCATGTTTGGGGGATTCGTGGTGATGGTCTCGATCTGTGGGGCGGCCGTGATCGGGACAACAGCCTGGCTGATCGGTTTGCCTCAGCCTTACCTCTGGGGGGCCATATTCGGGCTTCTCGAATTCGTGCCCTATTTCGGGCCCATGGTCGGCGGCACACTCTTGACTCTCGTGGCGCTGACTACAGGAGAAGGAAGCTGGTGGCAAGCGGTGACGATGCTCATGGTGATCCTCGCCTGGCTGACCTTGGAGGGCTATGTCATAGCACCGATGGTCTACGGGCGAGCTGTCCAGTTCGACCCTGTCATGGTTCTCGTTGCAATCTTGTTCTTTGGCTGGTTGTGGGGGCCGCTGGGAATGGTCACGGCGCTGCCGGTCATGGTCATGCTGCGGGAGCTGGCGAGCATGTCTCCCGAGACCCCCGCACTCGATGCTCTGATGGAACCCCAGCAGTCGGCCAAGACTGCGCACGCGTCGCGTTAGTGCCGCGACCCATGGAGGCCGACGCATGCCGTTGCGGATCGAAGACTACGCTCTCATTGGCGACTGCCAGACAGCGGCCTTGGTGGCGCGGGACGGATCGATCGACTGGCTTTGCCTGCCCCGTTTCGATTCGGGCGCATGCTTTGCCGCCCTTCTGGGCACCCCGGAGCATGGCCGATGGCTGATCGCTCCCGCTGGTGGCGTACGCAAGGTCAACCGTCGCTACCGTCCAGGCACCTTGGTGCTCGAAACCGTCTTCGAGACCGAGGACGGCGAGGTGGCGGTTATCGATTTCATGCCGCCTCGATCCCAGGTCCCGGAGTTGATCCGTGTCGTCGAGGGACGCCGCGGACGCGTTCCCATGCATCTGGAACTGGTCATTCGGTTCGATTACGGCTCGATCATCCCCTGGGTCAGACACCTCGACCGCGGGCTCTCGGCAATTGCCGGCCCCGATCGGATTCGCCTGCGCACCGGCGTCGAGCTGCACGGCATCGATTATCGCACGGTGGCCGAGTTTGCGGTGGCGGAAGGCCAGCGTGAAATCTTTGAGTTGGCCTGGCATCCGACTCACCTGCCGGAACCTCGAGAGTTCGATGTTCTCCGCGCGCTCGAGGAAACCGAGCAATGGTGGCGCGACTGGTCAGCGCGATGCCCGGACGAGGGTGAATGGACCGAAGCGGTCGCCCGCTCGCTGATCACGCTCAAGGCTTTGACCTACGCGCCAACCGGCGGGCTGGTGGCCGCGGCCACGACCTCGCTACCGGAACAGCTCGGTGGCGTCAGGAACTGGGATTATCGCTATTGCTGGCTGCGCGATGCCACCTTCACGCTCATGGCGCTGTTGCATGCCGGCTACGTTGAAGAGGCCCGAGCCTGGCGGGAGTGGCTGCTCCGCGCGGTGGCCGGCGAGCGGTCGAAGATCCAGATCATGTACGGACTGGCCGGCGAGCGAAGGCTCACCGAGATGGAGCTTCCTTGGCTGCCTGGATACGAAGGGTCTGGCCCCGTCCGCCTCGGCAACGCCGCGTCGCAACAGTTCCAGCTTGATGTCTACGGCGAGGTTCTCGACGCGATGCACCAGGGGTTCCGACATAGCTTGAAGCCTACAGAGGATAGCCGGCGCGTCGCGCTGGGGCTGCTTGATTTTCTCGAGTCCAACTGGGACCAACCCGATGAAGGAATCTGGGAGGTGCGCGGGAAACGGCGGCATTTTACTCATTCGCGGATGATGGCCTGGGTTGCCTTTGACCGGGCGGTCCGAGTTGTCGAGTGGCTGGGAGTCGAGGCGCCATTGCAGCGGTGGTGCAGTCTTCGAGACGAGATCCATGCCCAGGTTTGCCGCGAAGGCTACGACGCTGAGGTCGGGGCGTTTGTTCAGTTCTACGGTTCCAGGCGCCTTGATGCGAGCTTGCTCATGATGCCTCTCGTCGGTTTTCTGCCACCGCACGATGTGCGGGTGCGGGGCACGATCGAGGCGATTCAGCGAGATCTGGTCACCGACGGTTTTGTGCACCGGTATGCGCCCGAACCCGAGGTTGATGGGCTTCCCGCGGGCGAGGGAGTATTCTTGCTCTGCACTTTCTGGCTGGCCGACTGCCTGGCGTTGATGGACCGCCGCGCGGACGCGCGTCGCACCTTCGAACAGCTACTTTCGGTCCGGAATGATGTCGGTCTGCTCTCGGAGATGTACGATCCCGCGCGGGGACGGCTGCTGGGCAACTTTCCCCAGGCGTTTTCGCACGTCGGCCTGGTGAACACGGCGTTGAGCCTGCGTCGGGGCCTCTCGGGCCCGGCTTCACAACGCGGCCGGGGTTGACTCGGGTCTTCTCGCCCGGGGGCAACGGATGCCCCGATGGACGGAAGCCCCAAGCTGGGCATAATATTTGCTGCCGAAATGTCGCCGGTATGAGTCGTTACCGGGTCAAGCTCGTCGTTCCTTGATCAGCGCTGACTTGAAAGGCGATCATGACCACCACGGCGGAGAAGTCGGAAACGAAGCTGACGGACTACGAGCAGGCTCAGGTCGAGAAGATTGCTTCCTGGAAAGCCTCGCACCCGAACGCCTTCGGCGAATTGTTTCACAGGGTCGCGCGGCCCATGGCCAGGTTCTTCGAGTTCATCGTCCCGGACGCGGTCGCACTGGGAGCAATCGAAGCGGTCTACAAGGCGTCGGATCTGTTAGCCACTCAAGAAGGCATCAAGCTACAGGCGGGGGTTGCGGATCTGTCGGAGTTGCGTCAGAAGCCGATGCAGGTGTGCGACGATCTCTCCCGCAGGTTTGGCTCCATGGCGCAGGGCGTTGCGACGCTCGAAGGCGCGCTCACGGGGGCTGGTGGAGTCTGGACCACCTTGCTCGACGTGCCTTTGCTGTACACCGTGTGCCTCACCACGATCATCAAGACAGGGCATTGCTACGGCTATCCACTCGATCGGCCCACTGATAAAGCATGGGTCCTGGGGGCCCTGACTGTGGCACTTTCGGGCTCGAAAGAGCGACGCACGGATTTGATGGCCCAGCTCCGCACGGTCGAGGAACTGCTGCTGGAGGATATCCAGGAAAACATCGTCATCGAAGAGACTGCATCGCTGCTGACCCAGGTCGAGATTTTCGAGGATATTCCTGTCTTTGGTGCGGCCGGAGGCGCTTTCTTGAACCTATGGGTCGCCCACCGGGCCGACCTGACCGCCCGGCACCTTTTCCAGGAACGCTGGCTGCGAGACAACGGTAAGATCGACATCGTCGAGCCAGCCAGCGATGCCCGCGGTATTCCCGCGATGAAGGGATTGACCGGCGCTCTTGCACGGGCCGGCATCAGCAGTGTTTACGGCCTCAGTTTCGGAGCCGCGCTGCCGGTCTGCCTCCTCCGCGCGCTCTTCGCCCCGATCATGTCGGGCATACGGAACCGCGCCGCACCGGCATTCAATGAATTGAATGGAAGCCTTGGCGATCGCCCCGGTGCAACCTGGCCCGACAGCCTGGTCGGACGGACGTCACTCACGGGGTGAGAAAAAGGTGTCGGGAAACGAAAAACGACTTTCTTGCATCAATGTGCCCGATATGGGTTCCCGACACCTTATCCGCTTTCTGGGACCGGCCGCGGCTGCTGGCTCACGGCGTTTGTCAGGCTTGAACTTGCCCCTCGGTGTCCAGAAGGGCGGCACCGGTCACCGCTTCGAACGTGCTGAAAACCCTCAACCGGCCAGAGATCACGTAGAAGTCGGTAGAGCCATCGGGGCCCGGATCAAATGCGATGTTCTCGGGATGCTCGATGGTGATTCGGTCTCCGTTCTCCAGATTGAGAACAAAGCGGCGGAACGGAGCTTGGCGGATGAGACGCTGAACCTTGGCTCGAACGACGGCAGTTTTCATCGGGATGATCCCTCGCATGTGTGCTTTTGGGCATCATAGCAGGATCATTGCCTCGCGACAAGGCGGATTGGCCCCGCCGAGAGCTACCAGGAGAGCGGAGCTGAATTGGGGGTTGTGGCCGGCCGATCGGGGTTCCGGTCACCGTCGAAGGGGGCCTACTGGATGCGGGTCGGGGAAAAGCTGGCCCCGATGACGCCCGACATGGGGTTCCGATAGCAACGGAGCAAAAAACAACGAACTTGGCCCGAGGCCCCAGTTCCACCGCGTTTTGCCTTCTCGAAACCCGTCTCCGAGGGGCTGATTCGAGAAGTCGCATTCGAGAACGGTGATCGAATAATCAAGAGCCCGCGAAATCACGCGGGTTGACCCGAAGGTCTTGTGGATTCTCGATTACCATCGTTCGCGAGAACGGCCTGCCTGAAAGATCGTTGTTTCTTGCTCCGTTGCTATCGGAACCCCGGGAACGGCAACCTTGGCTCCTGGGACGCGGCGCTAGAGGTGCTCGAATTGGAATTGGTGGGCGGCACCTGCCGAGCGGTGAATCGCTGGCCCGCGCCAGGGCTCATTTGGTCTTCTTGATCGTCCACTCGATGAGACTGTTCGAGTTGTCGTCAACGGCGGCGAGGATCTGATTATGGTCGCTCGTGGATCCGATCGCCAGGCCGAACGCGCCGCCGGCAATACCCGTGTTATCGATTGGCAACTGTGCGACGAATGTGCCCGTCGGTTGGTACTCGAGGATGAGATTGAAGGGAGGAGGTGGTGCATTGGGGAGGATGGCATCGCCGTTGGTCACAAGCAAATGGCCGTTGGGCGCCAGGGCCAAGGAGAGCGGCCCGTTCAGGTGACCATCGTTCCGAGCGAAGACCGTTCCCGTTCCATTGCTGGACGTCACCTCCAAGGGGTGGAGGACGGTGAAGATTGCGTTGTCAGCCGTCGAGGCCACATACAGGACGTGACGCCGGGCGTCGAAGGCCAGGCCCTGCGGGCCAACAACCAGCGCGGCCGCGTTGGTCGCGACTGTGTAGCCACTTGCGACCACGGTCGCATTCATGACCTCCGGCAGCTTGCCATTTTTAAACGTACGCATGTCGATACGCGTCACCGTGCCGTTCAGGACGTTCGAGACGAACACGTGGGACGTCGACCCTTGGTTGACGATCGTCAGACCCCAGGGGCCATCGAGTTTGTAGAAGGGGTTCGAGGCGTCCAGGGTCTCCACGAGATTGCCGTTGCGGTCGAGGATCAGGAGCGAGCCCGCGGCGACTGTGGGCGTGCCGTTCACCGTCGTGCGCGGGGTATTGCCGACGATGATGAACCCACCCGGCAGGACCCCCAGCGCCGTATTCAGCCCCAGGCCCGGGGATCCCTGGAAGAACGTCGTGGTCTTCCCGGTGGGGTCGATGCTGACGATGCTGACGCCCGTGGCCTGCAAGCCGCTCGTGCCATTGTTGAAATCCGAGACCAAGATGTCGCCGGGCTTGAGTTTCCCGCCGGCGGGGAAGTCCTTGGGGATGAACGCGACGCCGTAGGGATTGTTATCGCCGTTGGCCGCGACGGTCGTCGCCGTCAACAGGGGGGTCAGATTTTGCAAGATGGACTGGGACGTCGGGTGTGCCTGCACAGCGGAGACCTCCGCATGCGCGGTGCTCATGTCGCTCAACAGCGCGCGGGCTTCGAGCCCTTCGAGGGTCGGGCGGGCGGCCCGCGACCGGGCCGTCTTGGGACGTTGGGTCATCACTGGCGTTCTCCTTACCG
>JAFAHT010000502.1 GCA_019237095.1 Planctomycetaceae bacterium | reverse complement strand
CATCGCCTCCCCCGCTCTGCTTGTATTCGTACTCGGGATCAGCTCGCTGCTGGACCGCAAGCTTTCGGAACAGACGACAACGACGATCCTGCAGGCGGGGACGGTTTCGGGGCTGTTGGCGGCACTGGCGGTCCTGCTGGCCATGCTGATTCTGGGAACGCGCCATGTCTCGATCGAGCTGGGAGACTGGGTGGTGATCCCCGGCCAGTATCACTTCTCGATCAAGTTTGTCTTCGACCGGCTTTCGGTGCCGATGGTCATTCTCTCGTTCACGCTGTCCGGGACGATCGGCACCTTCGCCAGCCGCTACATGCATCGAGATGCCGGTTACAACCGGTTCTTCGTCCTGTACACGCTGTTCGTGCTTGGCATGGTCGCCACGTCGCTTGCGGGAACCATCGAGACGCTGTTCGCCGGCTGGGAGTTGGTCGGGCTGTCCTCCGCGCTCCTGGTGGCCTTTTTTCAGGAACGGAAGGCTCCCGCGCGGAACGGCCTGTGGGTCTGGACCATCTACCGGTTCTCGGACGCTGCCCTGTTGCTGGCCGCGGTGGCCACGCACCACCTGCGCGGCGAGGGCGACTTCGACAAGTTGCTGGGGACGGGCCTTTGGCCCGAGGTCGTGCCGAGCCTGACCAGCCACCAGGGTCTCATTGTAGGGCTGCTCGTGCTGGTGGCCGCCGCGGGCAAATCGGCGCTGGTCCCATTTTCCGGATGGCTGCCGCGAGCGATGGAAGGACCGACCCCCTCCAGCGCCGTCTTCTACGGCGCGCTCTCGGTCCATCTGGGTGCGTTCCTGCTCTTGCGGGTCAGCTCGCTCCTGGATTCCTCGCCCTTGCTTTCCACGGTGGTGGCGCTGGTGGGCGTCACGACCGCTGTCTTCGCATATCTTGCAGGCAGTGTGCAGACCGACATCAAGTCGGCTCTCTCGTTTGCCTCTCTGTCCCAGGTAGGGATCATCGTGACGGAGATCGGCCTGGGTTTCCGCTACGTCGCCTTGATTCACATCCTTGGCCACGCGTGCCTGCGGACACTCCAGTTCGTGAGGGCGCCCACGCTCTTGCATGATTACCATACGATGGAGAACGCCATCGGCGGGCACCTGCCCCGCGGTAGTGCGGCCTGGGCTGGCTCGACTCACCAATTCCGCGACTGGCTCTACCGGCTGGCACTCGAGCGCGGCTACCTGGACGCGATCTTGCGCGATTACGTGGCGGCTCCGCTCGTGCAACTGTTCCGCTGGTTCGACGCAATCGAGCGCCGGTGGACCGACTTTCTGGCGGGAGAGTCGTCGCGTGAGTCAGCGGAGAAGAAGCCCCATTTCGGGACGATCGAGGAGTTCTCATGAGGTTCTTGGAAGTGCCCTGGCTCGATTTCTCGATTGCGACGACGCTGATCGGGGCACTCTGGGTCAGCCAGATCCGCGAGCCCCATCGCGCGGCACGGATGGGCCTGGTCTTCACCGGGATCGCTTTTGTTTTCGCGTTTCTCGCCTGGCTGGGTTATTACATCGGCGTCGATGCCGATTCCATCAGCCGCGCGAGCCTCGAGCCCTATATCTTCGGCCGCGAGGTGCTCGTGCTGGATGAGCTCAGCGCTCCCTTGGTGCCGGCCGTCGCCCTGCTGCATTTCCTGACCGCCCTGGCCACGACGCGGAACAAGATGAGAAGCTTCTCGAATTCCTGGTCGCTGGCCTCGGAAGCGATCCGGCTGGCGATGTTCAGTTGCAAGGCGTCGTGGCTGCTGGTCGGCCTACTGGCGGTCTGCACCGTTCCGCCTTACGTCGAGCTCAAGAACCGCGTCCGGCCGACGCGGGTGTATGTGCTGCACATGGGGCTTTTCGTGGGGCTGATGGTCGTAGGGTGGGCGGGCGTGGCAGCTAGCGCCGGCCGGTCCGCGCCGCCGCCGACCTGGGCCACGGTTCTGTTGATGGCGGCCATCCTTGTGCGCTGCGGCACCGTCCCGGCCCATTGCTGGATGACGGACTGGTTCGAGCATACATCGTTTGGCATCGCCATGTTGTTCGTGACTCCTCTGGCCGGGGTTTACGCGGCGGTCCGTCTGGTTTTGCCGATCGCTCCCGACTGGGTGCTCCAGAGCATCGGACTGGCCTCATTGGTGACGGCCGTCTACGCGGCGGGCATGGCGGTGATCCAGCGCGACTGTCGCCGCCTCTTTGCGAACCTGTTTCTGAGCCATGCGTCGCTCGTGCTGGTGGGTCTGGAGCTGCACACGGAGATCTCGCTGACGGGCTCGCTCTGCCTCTGGTTCTCGGTCATTCTCTCGCTCGGGGGATTCGGACTCACGATTCGTGCCATGGAAGCTCGTTTCGGACGGCTTTCGCTCGCCGAGTATCAGGGGCTCTATCAGCATTCCCCCGCCCTGGCGGTTTGCTTCCTGCTCACGGGCCTGGCGTGCGTGGGCTTCCCGGGTACACTCGGATTCATCTCGACCGAACTGCTGGTGGATAGCGCGGTCGAGGTCAGCCCTTATGTGGGAATCGCGGTGGTGACGGCGGCAGCGCTCAACGGGATTGCAGTGGTCCGGGCCTATCTCTTGATCTTCACCGGCGCGCGGCACCACTCGACGGTCTTGCTCGGCATCGGCGACCGGGAACGGTTCGCGGTGCTAACATTCTCGGCGCTCATTCTCGGTGGCGGTTTTTTCCCCCAGCCAGGAGTTAGTACGCGCCACCGCGCGGCGGCCACGATCCTGGCGGAGCGCCGCAAGTGGTCAGCCTTTTCGGCCCCGGATTCGGCGGCGATGCCGGATGGTCGGCCGGAGTTTGTCCCGGCCCGGCCCGCCGTCACGCCCGTCGCCACCAGCGCTGAGCCTGCACGGCACGGCGGATCTACGGCTGGACTGGAACTCAACCTGGGGCGATGATCCTCGCGACTACCTGCACCATGCGCCTGTCGGCCGAGCCGGTGGCCTGTCGGCCGAGCCGGTGGGCCGCTGCACTGCCAACGGCCCTGGTCAGCGGCCAAAGCGGAGTTGACCTACTCGATCGGTCTGCTTACACTTATTCGCTGCTTCTTCAACTGTCCGGAAGCCCGGAGTTGACCGGGCTAGGCCGAGTTGCCGGCGAACTCCGTGATCAGTCGTCCATTCCTTGAGATATCCATGAAATCGACGTTTGTTCTCTTGGCTGGACTGCTCGTGGGTTGCGCGCTTTGGAGGTGCTCTTGGTCTCTACATTCCGGCCACCCGGAACCCTCTGAATCGGCCGCTTCAGGACTGCTCGGAGCCTTGATCCACTCACCGTTCCCGCCCCGACCCTCGGCCCGGGATGACATCCTGGAAACCCTCAGCTCCGAGGAAGAAGAGGACTATTATCCCGAGGTGCGTGCCGGCGGCGTTGCCTCGCTGACCAGTCCAAGTCTGTACCGCACGCCTTACCGTAGTCTTCTCTTGCTACCCAGACGACTGGAAGCTGATTCTCTCCGCCAGCGTCCCTCGTCACGGCTACTTTGTTAAGTTCCGGGACCTCGCTCCCCGCTCGGTTCATCGTCCTTCCTGTCCTGGCATCCCGCCTGACATCATGGGCGTACTGCGGGGAACCATCGCCGGTCCGCGAGATGATTCTTGTACTTGGCGAGGGATTTCCGTTGCGAACCGAACGAGGGCGGGTACGGCGACGGTTTGCTTGAGGCCGTTGCCCGTGATTTGCAGCAAGGTCGCGATTAACGGCGGCGATCCACCCGTACCAGTCCCGTTCCGCTCGAGAACGAGGATGTCACGCTCCCTCACGGACCGGGCTGGTTCGAGACCGCGACCGCTGGACCCTCCCGGTGAGGGACGAGAGTTCCACCATCGGCCGGGATCTGTTGTAGGAACAGAACAGCCTGCTCCATGACGACGTCTGATGCAAGTTGACACGAGTGAATCAAGAGGGAGAGAACTTGCGTTTTCAGAATTCAAGGAGTGCGTTGAGATGATCGCGATTCGCTTTCCGAAGGTCGCCCTGATGGCCGGTATGGCCTTGCTGGTGATCGGCCTGCCGGTTCTCGCCGACGAGCTACGGGGAACCGTCAAGTCGGTCGACGCCAACAACTCACGGATGGTCGTCCACGACGAGCTTGCTCAGCGCGACGTGGTCGTGAATTTCAATAGGCTCACGACGCTGAAGTCGGGTGACCACAGCCTGTCCACCCTCAAGGATCTCAGACCGGGCGCTCATGTGTTGTCGATCATCGATTCGCTCACCGCCAGCAAGGTCACCGTCGAGGAGACCCGCGCGGTGGCGGCGGACAAGGAGCAGGCCCGGTCGATCCTCGCCGAGTTCTGGTACAATTTCAGGCACAACCTCTTCAAACCCTTGCTGCTTTTCTTCTACCTTGGATTTCTTGTCCCCATTCTGCGGGTCCACTTCGAGTTCCCCTACGTCATGTACCAGGCGCTGACGATCTACCTCCTGATCGCGATCGGCTGGCATGGAGGCGAGGAACTTGCCCATCTCGAAGCGGGCAGCATCCGGTCGATCGCTGGCTTCATGGTCCTGGGCTTCATGACAAACATAGTGATCGGCATCTTCGCCTATTCGATTCTCAGGGCCGCGACCCGGATGCGGCGAATCGACCAGGCCACGGTGGCCGGCTATTACGGTTCGGATTCCGCGGGTACCTTCGTGACAGCGCTGGGAGTTCTGACCACGGCCCACATTCGCTACGGCGCGTACATGCCGGTCATGCTGGCCGTGATGGAGATTCCTGGTTGCCTGGTGGCTCTTTTCCTGGTGGCCAGGCTGCGAAATAGCGGGATGGATGCTCTCGGCAACATGCCGGACGAGCCGGGATATGACCCCGGTGCCACGCTGCCAAAGACGATCGTGGGCCAGCCGGGGCATCATGCCGAGACCAAGCACGAAGCTGAGGTCGAGTCGGAACTCGAGATGGCGCTCGAGAAAATGGACCACCCGGACCTCAACGACAACGGCAACGGCGAGAAGAAACCTGCCGTTTTCAGCGGCAAGCTGCTCCACGAGGTGTTTCTGAACACGGGTCTGTACCTCCTCTTTGGCGGCATCATCATCGGACTGATCAGCGGTTTGCAGGGGCCGGAGGTGACGCGCGCCGACGACAGCTTCTTCGTGACGCTCTTCCAGGGCGTGCTCTGTCTGTTCCTGCTCGAAATGGGCATGACGGCTTCCCGGAAGCTGCGGGACTTGAGATCCGCTGGGTGGCCCTTTGTCGCCTTTGGCATTCTGGCTCCCAACCTGTTCGCCACCGTGGGGATCCTGGTGGCCCATGTTTATTCCTATATGACCGGTACTCCTTTCGAGCTGGGCACGTATGTGCTCTTCTCGGTTCTTTGCGGAGCGGCCTCGTACATTGCCGTGCCCGCGGTTCAGCGGCTGGCCATTCCGGAAGCAAGCCCGACGCTGCCGCTGGCTGCCTCGCTCGGCCTGACCTTTTCCTATAACGTGACGATCGGCATTCCCGTTTATATGGAGATTGCCAAGGCGGTCATGCGCAACTTCCCGGTGGCCTGATTGCTCTCGCTCGAGCTCGAGACGACCTCCGGACCTGCTCGAAGTCCGGGCGTCCGGAGGGGCTTGATCTCGAGAAACACGCAGGTCGGTTATACTGAGACCCAGGTCAACCAGATTCCGGCTGGCCCGCTGGGCAGCAGCGAGGAGGTCAGCCGGCGCCATGACACAGGCAATGCCGCCGGCTCGATGAGGGGACAGCTCATGAGGAAGATCATCGAGGGCGTCCGATCGTTTCAGGAGCACGAGTTCAAGGAGAACCAGGACCTTTTCCTGGTTCTGGCTCATGGCCAGAGCCCTCGTTATCTTGTCATCACCTGCTCCGATTCCCGGGTCGTTCCGCACCTGATCACCGGGCTTGGCCCCGGTGAGATCTTTGTCATCCGCAATGCCGGCAACATCGTTCCTCCTCCCACCGCGGGACCATCCGGCGAGGCGGCCTCGATCGAGTTTGCCGTCATCGAACTCAAGGTCAAGCATGTCATCGTGTGTGGTCATTCCCATTGCGGGGCCATGACCTCCCTGCTCAATCGGGAGGGTCTCGAACGATTGCCGGCCGTCGCGGGCTTCCTGCAATTCGCCGAGCCGGCGCGGAGAATCGTCAAGACCAGGTATCCCCGACTTGCAGGGGAGGACCAGGTCACTCAGGTCGTGAAGGAGAACGTCCTGATCCAGCTCGGACACCTGCGGAGCATGGGCTCCGTTTCGGCCGCGATCCGACGCCGTGAGCTGCAGGTTCACGGCTGGGTTTTCATGATCGAGACCGGCGAGGTTCTGTCGTATGACGCGACTTCCAAGCAGTTCATCCCGGTGGAGAGATGGCTACAAGACCGTAGCCAGATTTCCGGGTCTCTGATCTGATGAACACAAGTTGTCCTCCCCTGGCTCGCTCCATTCTCGATGTGATCGGCCGCACTCCGCTAGTCGAGCTGACTCGAAGCGTCGAGAGCCGTGGGTTGTCGGGCCGGCTGCTCGTGAAGCTGGAGTATTTCAGCCCAGGCCGTAGCCCGCCACCTGGCGGCCGAGGAGGGTATCTTCGCCGGTTTCTCAACGGGTGCTCATCTTGCCGCGGCCTGGAGACTGCTTGCCGAGCAGGCGGCCGGGGCCACAATCGCATTTCTCGCCTGCGACAGCGGGATCAAGTACTTGAGCACGGATCTTTTCCCCTGAGTCGCGCGCAGCTTCAGGAGAAAAGGCTGGCGTCGCTTTCGAGCGTCCGCCAGTGAACGAAATGGAGATCGTCTCCGTGCCTCTTTTTCGATCGCGGGGGAGACCCGTCATCATGAAGTCGCACACCGAATACCTGACCTGCAACATCCCGGCCAGGATGGACTTTCTCAACATCACTCCGAAGATTCACGATTGAGTATCTTGCGGACCGCCCTTCCTGGTTTTCCCAAGGAATGAGAGCACAAGGGCGACGATGCCGCCCGTGAGGGATCCTGCTCCCCAACCGATCGCTTCGCTGACTTCCGTGATGATGTTGCTGCTGAAGGGCGGGCGAAGACGTTCTCCACTCACTGCCCCGCTGATCCCCCAGGCCAGGAGGCCTGTTCCCAGGCCCATCGCTATCACGGCGAAGTTTCTCGCGAGTCGCCTCCCCAAAACGGGATTGATCAGCCCCCAGATCAACAGTCCGACGAGCAGAAGTCCTGAGAAAACTGCATACAGAGGGCCACCTTTCCCATACGTCGTGAAAAACCAGCCCAGCACCGCTACGCCGACAGCCGTGGCACTGGTGGCGAAGAGTTTCGTGTACTTCCCTTCCACTGATAAGTTGCTGACGCCCCAGATCAGCAGCCCTACGGCAAGCCCGAGCAATACGAAAGGGAAAAACGGTTCCATGACTTCGCCCCCCTCCTGACACCGAGTCCGATCTCACCACGGCATGAACCGCTCCCATCCTACCGAGCAATCCTTCGGTTGCTCCAGGATCGAGCCATCCTGCGGTATTCAGCAGCGTCTCAGGCTGGCACCTAACGGACCTGGAGCGTGTCATCGCCGATATCCGGGAGTTTCTCGACCCGAGCCCCGAGCCGTCCGTTGCGTTGATGCATAGCTCGTGATTCATCTGTGGCCAATTCGCTTTCTCTGCCAATGCTCTTCTTACGACTCATGACCTTGACATGTGCATTCCGTGGCCCTCGCCCACGGGAACTACTATCGAGCTCCGAGAAGCACTCGAGAAGTGACTGGGCGGCGCGGTCCCAGGTGAAAAGGCCGGCACGGTCCAGTGCCCTGCAAGCGAGATCGTCTCGCAGCCAGGTATCGGCGAGAGCCCGGCTGATGGTGGCGGCCATTGATGCGACGTCGGTCGGGTCGAAGAAGAGCCCGGCGTCGCCGACGACTTCGGGAAGCGAGCCGGCCCGGCTGGAGATCACCGGCGTCCCGCACACCATGGCCTCCACGGCGGGCAGGCCGAAGCCCTCCATGAGCGACGGCTGGACCAGCGCGTAGGCCCGACTGTAGAGGTAAACCAGCTCGGCGTCAGGCACGAATCCGGGCAGGAGCACCCGATCGTTCAGGCCTGCCGAGGCGATGGCCGACTGAATCTCCGCGACATGGGTGTGGAAGACGTCCTTGAAGTCGCCAACCACGACCAGCACCAAGTTCGTGGACTTGACCCGCGCAAACGCCTCGATCAGGCGAGGCAGGTTCTTGTGCGGGCTCAGTCCGCCAACATAGAGCAGATACCTGGCGCCTGGAGGAATTGCGAGTTGGCGCAAGACGGTCTCTGCCTGAGGGTTCTTGGCCTCCGGCCGGAAGACCGGGTCGGGACCTGGGGTGATGACGCGGAGTCTGTTTTCGGGCAGGCGAAACCAAGCCTGAAGGTCGCGCCGGGACGTCTCGGAGACGGTCACGATGCGGTCGGCCATGCGCGCCGCGGCGTGTTCCTTGAGCAGCCAGGCGAGGCGGCCTCTGCGGGTTGGAAAGACCAGGTCCGGATGGGCCAGCGCCAGGGTGTCGTACATGGTCACCACCAGGCGAGGCACGTTCCAGATCGGAAAAAACGTGTAGGTGGCGGGAAAGTACATGAGATCCAGGCCGGCGCTGGCCACCGCACGACCCATTGTCAGCATGTCGCCAATCCGCCGCCGACCCTGAGCCGACGCGGCCGCGCTGGGCGCCTCGCCAACGTCAACCACGACCCGATCGCAGCCCTCGGGAATTGTCACCGCGGGCTCGGAAGGCCGGTCGATGACAACGACGAGCTGGTGCTTGCCCGGGCGCCTTGCCAGTGATTCGAGCAGCAGACGGGAGAAGCGGCCGAAGCCGCGACGGTTGGACAGACAACTGCCGTCGAATCCTATGCGCATTGCCCGCCGCCCTCCTGTCGTAGTGCCATCCACGCCGTCTGGTGTATCTCACTTCGTTCGAGCCACCCTGCCAGGCTGGCTTCGCGATGGAACCGATCCAAAGTGCGGCCTGGGTGCGCCAGTTTCCCTCGCGGCGGAACTGGAAACCAGTTGCAAGAACGGATCCAACGAGTGCCGACGGAAGCGGTGGCGGGATGCGGAGACCGGGTCGCCGAGGATAGTGATCGCCGCTAGGTCCGCCGTGCCCAGACCCATGATCTCGGCCTGGCGGAGGTAGGCGATCTCTCTCGGTTCGAAGCCCATGATCGAGGCAGCCACGGCATCGACGGCGACGGGATCGGTGCCCGCAATGACCGTGCCCAGCGCAAGGCGTCGGCCATATCTGGGCCCTTCGCCCTCCATGGCCGCGAAGCCATCGATCAGGCTGACCCGCGGCTTCATGACTGCAGCGAGGGCAACGAGGGAGTTAGTGGCTTTCTCAATCCATTCCAGACGGCGACGCTCGGAACCGGTAAGCCGCATTCCGCCCGAAATCGACCTTAGGCCCAGCCATGCCCGGACCAGCCAGCCGCGCCATGATTCCACCACGGGTGCGGCCCTGTAGAGCACCCTCAGGGGACCGCCGCCAGCACCGTCTTCTTGCCCCGGCAGGTATCCGTCGTCGGGATGGAACACTCCCGTGAGGTCCGTGAGACCCAGACCCACCCGGTAGAGGCCATGTGTCTTGGCGACTCCGAGCGAGACGCGGCAGCGAGCAGCAGCCACGCGCGCGCAAATGCGCAACGGGACCGGCTCGCCGCGAGGACCGATCCATGGGACGGTGGTCCACGGACCGGCACCGTCCCCGGCATCGGAATCAAGATCCAGGAACGTGGCCGGTCGGCGCCAGAGTTCGGCGCGGTATCCCAGCCGGTCGAACTGGTCGCCAGTGGGATGTCCCCGCCGGCCTGTTCCCGCCGCGATCGTGATCGAGGATGCCCCCGCGCCGAGGATCGCGTCGGCGGCGGCCGAGAGGGTATCGCGGTGGGTGCAGGTCCAGGGACGGGCTGGGTAGTCGAGATTGGGGACGATCACGGGTCTCGAGTCGGCCTTGACACCCCTGCGGACATCGTCGGCGATGAGGGCGAACGCCTCGGCCACGGCGCCTCGACGGCGGTCGCTGCGAACCACGGCTACCTTGATCGTGTTGTCCAACGTGCCAGCCTCCGTGCGACCCGAGCCAGGAATGGTTGAGGAATTGGCCCGGCGCCTTGGTCCACACGCTTGCGGCACGCGGCCCCGGCCGAGCCCTCGAACGTGACCCGGTTCACAATATGCCACTGGAAAAGGGCAAAAAGGACCGATAGACCACAGCAGGTGAAGTAGACCAGATGCAGCGGCAGGGCCGCCAACGCGAAACCAGGGCCTCGGCAGCGGCCGAGAAACCGGTAAAAGTCGCGGTTCAGCCAGACGATCACCACCGATCCGAGCACGGCAACCACCGCGGCCCAGGAATTCCAGGGCAGCGTTACCACCGCGAGCAGGATCAGTCCCGTGAACGCCACGCAGATCTGCTGGGTGGGCTTGACGTTCAGGTCGGTCTCGACGGTTCCGCTTCGCTTGATCAAGAGCATCCACGGTACACCTCGGCGGAAGATGTCGGTCCGGACCATTTCCACCAGCGACCAGCGCTTCAGGTGAGTCGCCAGCACGTCGCGAGCCAGGATGATCCGGTGGCCGGTTCGCGTCAGGCGATAGCCGAGTTCGATGTCCTCGATCGCCGGCCGGGGGTAGAGTCGGGGATCGAAGCCGCCAAAATCGAGAAAGACCTGGCGGCGGATCATTCCGCAACCCGTCCAGAACGTGTGCACCGGGCGGGTATCGCCATCGAATGCGCCCTGCTGGTGCACGAAGTGATGCAACAAGTTGCGGAACTGGCTCACAACGTCTCGTGCCGGCGGGTGATCGTCATAGGAACCGAACAGGGCGGTGAGGCCCGGGTCGGCGACAAAACGTGCCATGCCGCGGCTCAAGGCGTCGGCATGGACCGCGACGTCCGCGTCCAGGAAGAAAATGAGAGGCGCCGTGGCCAGCTGAGCCCCGCGGTTGCGCGCGGCTGCGGGACCAAGCGGCCATTCGTGCCGGGCAACGATTGCACCCATGTGCTGGGCAAGAGCACTCGAACCGTCGGTCGAGCCATCATCGACCACGATCAGCTCGAAATCCGTCCAGGTTGAGTTATGAAGCCAGCGGAGGCAGCACTCGAAGTCGGAACCCCCGTTGCGAACGGGAACGACGACCGAAAGCGGTGGCCTCCGCGGCTCCAGGCTCGCCGGACCGGCGGGGACATCATCCATGATAAACCCTCGCCCGTCAAAGACCGACACGGGCCGGAATGCGTCTCCGTCCCTGGGACTGCCCGAACACGCGCCTTGACCGCTGGGCTACGGAACGGGGCGAATTGACTCGCCGATGGGTGGTCATGGTGTGGGAATCAGGCCGATCGCCGCCTCACGATCGCGACGTGCCGCCGGACTTTAGCCGGAACCGCACCTCATGTCAACGCGGGCCGGCCGGGGCTGCAAGGTGGCAAGGCGGTTTCCTTCGGGCCTCACTTTCTTTTGCGGTTCTTGTGATTCTTCCAGAACGCGGCTGGCCACTCCTCCAGCGTCTGGAGCCTCGGTTTTGGCCCGGGACTGGGTTCGGTTGACGGCGGTTGAACGAAGCCATCGGACACCTCCATCCGCAAGAAAACGAGTTGCTACCGCGTTTTGGGTTCGTTCGCGCCGAATTTCCTCACCGTGCCGTCCCTCTTGCCTGGCATTTTGAGCCACCCGATCCCCAGTGGGTCGAGTTGGGTATCCATGGCCTGATAAGCTGGGGCCGCAACTGGTATAGAAAAGTCCGAGAAACGCGCAGTTCAAGCAGCCAGAAACGCCCCGAGCCTGCCGCCATGCGTGGCCAAGGCGGATATTAGCACGGCGGATCGCCTTGGTTCAAGGGAAGGGTCGAGCCGGGCCGGATGGCGTGAGTTGTTGACGCCGTGGGTAGACAAGCGAGTTCGCAGTCTTTCCCACTGCGGAGCGGTTTCATTCAAGCGGAGTTCAGGGAGCCATCAACGCCCGCGTGGCGACGGCCGCCATGGCTGCCAACGAGGTCTTGGCCCGTGTTGCAGACGTCGCGTCCTCCGACCTGCTGGATTTCATCCATGCTACCAGCAGAGATGGTTCGTTGAGCACGACCTCGGTGAATCGTCGGGATCCGCCGTCGATGCCGCGCGCCGAGCTGGTTACAGCTGGGACCGAGCGGGGAGTTGGGGAGGGAAAGAGGGACGTCTCTGACATCGACCGTTTGAGAGGGAAAGGAGTCTCGGGGAGATGCACGTAAACGCTTGATGCAAGCGGCTTAGTGGTTGAGGAATCGCTATTCAGTGACGACCCCTTTTCCCTCAGTTCCATCGCAGTTGATCATCGAGTTTGGGGTTATCAAGGCGTGATTGAAGCTGGCCGGGCTACTGCCGGCGGTCGGTGATGTGTAGTCCAGTATGGGACGATGGCAAGGATTCTTTCCAAAAATTCACACATCTCGGCCAACATACTGACAATCAACGATTGTCACTTATTGGCCTGAATGTGCACTAAACCCTGCGGTTTTTCCTTTCTCAAGATCGAGGGTTTCCGCGGGTTGGACGAATCGCTTGGCAGTGTGCTCTATACTGTAGAGTAATGCACAGGATTATGATATTATCACGATTCCCTATCGAAAATGTGTGAATAAACAGCACGAATCGTTGCCATCGTCCCAGTTCGTCGAGAGCGGCGGCCTTGACTTCCCGAAGCGTCGCGGCTGACGAGTGATCCGCGCCCGCACGGCCGCTACTCGAACCGCTACGACGGGAAGCCCGAAAAGAGCCGGACCAGGTTCGGCTTGGTCACCTTGCCCATGGTGTTGCGAGGCAACTCCTTCAGGGCGAGCAGCCGGGTGGGCAACTTGTACGGCGCCAGCCGATCGCCCGCCCAGCGGCGCAGCTCCTCCAGCGTGAGCGCCTCCCCGGGCGCTAGCACCACGGCGGCGCCGATCCGCTCGCCCCACTTCGGGTCGGGCAGGCCCACCACCGCCACCTCCCGGACCGCCGGGTGTTCCCGAATCGCCTCCTCGATCTCCAGGGCGGAGACCTTGTATCCACCCGTCTTGATGATGTCGACGCTGCTCCGCCCGAGGATCCGGTAGGAGCCCTCCTCCACCACGGCGATGTCGCCCGTGCGGAACCAGCCGTCCCGGAAGGCCGCCTGCGTCGCCTCGGGACGGCGCCAGTACTCCCGGAAGACCGACGGGCCCCGCACCTCGATCTCGCCGG
>JAFAHT010000517.1 GCA_019237095.1 Planctomycetaceae bacterium | reverse complement strand
TCAGGAACATCGCGGCAAAGGTCTGGTTGTGGCGGGTGACATACAGCCGGCGGCGGTTCACAAGCGTCGAGGCGCACATTCGGAGGAGCACCATTCCCCGCCGTATGCGCGCTCAACCATGTTTCGTTCCCGTGCTCGTCCACGCCGGTGGGTCGCTTGCCGGGAATGAATCCTCCGATGCTTGCTCCACGACATCCTCACCGCGAGCGTTCTTCGGCGCCGACAAAGGTGGTTCGGAGACGTTCCCTGAACGATCACGTCGTGGTCGACCGAGTACGGCATTCAGAAGACCCGAGACGTCACGCCTCACGCGGGCGAGGACATCGCCAATCAACGTGTTGCCCTGTTCATTGCGTGCTTGAGTGCCCATGATGTGTTGGCCTGCCTTTTTGAAGGGACTCCCCGAGCTGTACGGGTTTCGCGTATGCAGGAACTCAACCGTGAAAAAACAAGAAGCAAACGGTATGCCGCAGAGCAAGCGAAATGCCTCTAGTTTTGGCGAAGCGAAACTGCTGAAGTGAGCTAGACACGAAGGAAAGGCAATCAAGCCAGGAGAGCGGCCTCGACGGTCAGGCCTGGACCGAAGGCGAGGCCCACACATGGTCTTGGGGTCTCGGCTTTATCCAGTCGGTCGAGGATGAATAGGATCGTTGGCGAGGACATGTTGCCGTGGTCGGCCAGAACTTGATGAGAGAAATCCAGGGCGAGCCGATCCAGGCCCATGGCTTCGGAGACAGCCGAGAGAATCCTCGGTCCGCCAGGATGGACTGCCCAGGAGCCTACCCTTGCCAGGTCCAGGCCATGATGCTTTAGCCAGTCCTCCAGCCACGGTCGCAGATGCTCGCAGATCAGGTCAGGGACTCGCGGGGAAAGGCTCATCTCGAACCCCTGATTGCCGATACGCCAGGACATCGCGTCTTCCGAATCATCAATCACGGTCGAGCCCGAAGCGAGGACTCGATATCGATGCGGCCTGGTGGATTCATCGTTAATGGCAACGACCGCCGCGGCTCCGTCGGCGAAAAGTGCATTGGCCACGACCTTGTCGGCATCCCACCCGTACTGGTGATGCAGGCTGCAGAGTTCGAGCGCGCAGAGCAGCACACACGCGGAGGAATCCGCGTCAAGAAACGCTCGGGCCACGCGCAGACCGTTGAGTGCGCCCTGGCAGCCCATGAAGCCGATATGTGTACGAGCCACCTTGCTGGGCAGGGGCAGTTGCTTGACCAGACCGATGTCGAAACCGGGCGCATAGAATCCGCTGCAAGAAACCGTCACCAGGTGAGTCATGCGCCCCGGCGCGATTGCCGCGTCTTGCAAGGCGGCTTTACACGCGGCAACAGCCAGTGAACCGGCTTGCTCCTCGTACTTCCGCATCCGATCCAGGGTCGTAGGGTCTGAGGACATGTAGAACGACTGCCGGCCGTCCAAGGGGCCATCCGACTTGTTGAGGACCACGCAGTTTCGGCCCTCGACGCCGGCCCGCCGATACAGCGTCAGAAACAACCGTTCCTGAGCCGCTGTCTCGCAGGAATACTGCTTGGCGATCTCGGCCGCATCGACCTGCGAAATTCGATGAGGTGGAACGGCCGTGCCGATACCGGCGATAAGCATGCTCATAGTTCAGCTCGTTTGTGGAAGGGCGGCAGAGGCATTCACTTGCTCTATTATGAGCCGGGCAACGCCGGGAACTCGGGCAACCAGTTCAAACGCGGCGTGGGCAAGCCCAGGGTGGTGAAGCAAGGTCGCTAGCGCGCGGCAAAGGTATTGCCTGCGTGTCACGAGCCGGCGGTGAAGCAAGACCCAGGTTCGCGAGAGAGATGGCTCCCAGCACTTGATTCCCCGCCAGACCAGTGGCGCGATGGCCTGTCCAGACGCCATGGCCCAGGCCATCCCCTCGCCCGTGAACGGTTCGATATACCCTGCCGCATCTCCGAGTACGAAGAACCGCTCTCCGGCGATGGGTCGTGTCTGTCTCGTCAGCGAAGCCGTTCCTTGCCAGGCGGCATTATCAAGTGCGGGCACCGGCGCAAGGCCAGCCTCGAGCAGGATCCTGTTGGCCGCGGCTCCTGGGCTGCCACTCTCCTTGACATGGTACTTGTTGAACGCCGCAGCCACGTTCAACTGACCATCTTCCACTCGAACCAGCCCAACATAGCCATTCCGCCCTACAGTCATGAAGACTGTTCCCTGATGGTAGACGTCGGGAAAATTGTCTACCAGGCATCCGGCGCCGATCCGGGATCGAGCTGTGGACCGGCTCTTGACAGGCGATTCTCCCTCGAAGCGAACCTGGCCCAGCCCGGTGGCAACCAGCACCACGCGAGCCCTGGCTGCGACCGCTCGGTCAACTTGTACCAGCGCCACGCGACGTGCATCGGCTTGGATCGGACCGACCAAGCCCGCAGTCTGCGGCAAGAAAACGGCGCCCGAGGCCACGGCCAGATCCACCAAGGCGACGTCAAGCCGCTCACGAGAGAGAGCGATCCCGCCTGGTAAGTTCAGCCGCGCTGAACGGCCGGCGAACCTCAGTTCAAGACCATCCAGCCTGATTCCTCCCAGCTCACACAAATGGCCATCTAGACCCACTGATTTTAACACCCCGAGCGCCGACGCGTTCAGGCAGGCGCCGCAAACTTTTCCGCGAGGGAACAACCGCTTGTCCACAAGCAAGGTCCGTGCGCCCGACGTGGCAAGTTGATGTGCGGCGATTGTACCCGCCGGTCCGGCGCCCAGGATGATCACGTCCCAGACCGTGTCTGCGACGCCCTCGAGGCCAAGGCACGGCCGCATCATTGCACACTCCATGTCAGGAGGTAGCGCTGCGGCCAGTGCCGCGTCAGGCTCGTTCCACGAAGCCCTGCTCGCTCCGCCAGGTCAAGAGCTTCGCGGGTCGTGAACGCCGCGGCGACCGAGGTGGGGCCGTCAACATGCACAATCCTGGAACTGGACAATACGTGGCAACCAGCCAAAGCCAGTAGATAACCCCAACGGTTGCGGACCAAGTCATCGACCAGCACCAGGCATTGAGCAACGGCAGCCATCCGGCTCAACAAGGCGATTGCGTCCGTTTCACCGAGATGATGTAGGAACAGGGAGCAGCACAGAACATCATAGTCCGATGGAAGTCTCTCGCTCAATGCGTCAAGCACGAAGAATTTCACCCGGATGCCACGCGCGGAAGCCTGCCCTTGGGCGTAGTGGATCGCTTGCGGGCTTATGTCGCAACCGTCGATTTCCACGTTCAGTCCCTTTGCCGCGGCACGCTGAGCCAGAGTGATTGGCGTATCGCCGCCGCCGGTCGCCAGGTCGAGTACTCGAAGAGGACGATCATTCATTCCTTTTAATCGTGCCAATCGTTCGATAGACGGCCAGAGAACCGATCCAACCCGGCTCAGGACATTGATCCGACCCAGCCCTTGAAGAGCTCGAACATGTTCGGCAAGCTCCAGTCCTGGTTGGTCCATCAGTTCGGGACGGCGGCTCCGCCGCATCCTGAAGAACGAACATGGCCAAGCAGACACTTTGATCCCTCGATCGCTTTCTAAAGAAAGCTTGATGATAAACGAGCGAACTGTCGCCCGGGATGGCAATGGCTTGCCTGACAGCTACGCGATTGACCGTGCAAATTGCCTTTGGTACCGACCCAGGCAGCGAGCACTATCGTATCGGCTCCGGCGCCGACGAGGAACGCGAATCTGAAGACGGACCGCGAAGTGGAGCACCCGCCTGAAGAGGATCTGGGAGGATGCTTGCCGGCCCAGAGCTATTGTAGAAGACTACGCGCTGTAGCCTCGGTATCCGAGCAGCGAGCCGGGTCTCTCTTTTGTTGCCCGCGGCAGAGTGGTGGGTGGATGACGATCCAGGGCCAAATTGGAGATCAAACTGAAGCACAGAAGTTGTCGCGCCGGGTCAGCCTGGGGCAGAAGATGACGCTCGGCGCGACTGACCTCCGCTGTCACTCCTAACTGACCTCCGCTGTCACTCCTACCAGCGGAAACCCTGTGCCTGAGCGCGCGCAACTTTTTCAGCGTCTGGGAAACATCAGCAGGTTTACGGTATCTTGACTGCCCTTAGACCGGGTTTGGCCTTCGGCCGTCCAATCTTGGCAAGTTGACTGGAACGCTGCTCGAAATTCCGATACTATGATACTATCAAAAAGGGTCTCTCCTTCATCCATTCCAATGAATCACGGATGGATGTGGCTTCGACAGCACGGGGCGAAGCGATCCATGCGGAAGTATCTTGCGTTGAACTGCCGTCGCAGGCCGAGTCTCGATCCACTGGAAAGCCGCTATCTTTTGAGCGGCGGGATCGAGGTGATTGAGGTGCACACGGCGCCGGCCCTTATCATTGGTATCGATCTCCGGCAGACACCGCTCCCGGCAAATGATTTTGGAAGCCTGGCAATCCCGACGGTTTCGGGCGGCCCTGAGAATTGGCCGATGCCTGGTTTCCATCACGATTTCTCTCCCTTGGGCGAATGGGCCACGCCTGCCTCAGAATACCATGCCTACTCCGATCCCCAGGTGGTTTCACCATGGATATCACCTCAGCCAACGACGTCCACGGGTCAATCCTGGCCCGCTCTGGTATCGCCTTCAACGCCGACTGCGACGTCAACCCCAACTGCGACGCCAACCCCAACTGACATAACGTCGACCCCGACTCCAACGGCAACCCCAACTGACACAACGTCGACCCCGACTCCAACGGCAACCCCAACCGACACAACGCCGACTCCAACGCCAACCCTAACTGCCACAACATCAACCCCAACTGCCATAACGCCGACCCCGACTCCAACGCCAACCCCAACTGACACAACGTCGACCCCGACTCCAACGCCAACCCCAACTGCCACAACGCCGACCCCGACTCCAACGCATCTAACCGCTCTCTTCAATCCGGAAGCCGGGCAGGATGGCCAATCAGTCCGAACGGCACGGAGCGGTGAATCTCCAGGCAATCGGCCGGTTGAGGCGGCTCAGGGCATTCTTCCCAAGTCTGGCTCGGCAAACCTGGTGACGACTGATGACTCAACTGCTGATGGGGCTGCTCATCGTGGCGACGATGCTTCCGCAAGCATGGTCGATCCTAAGTTGAGCGGCAACCAGACAAAGCTTCTCTTGCCTCAGGCGGCCGGTTTGATTGCCAACGCGGTGCCCTTCGACCCAGTCGCTCTGGAGAAAGCCGTCGACCAGTTTTTCGACCAGGTTGAATCCCTGGGAATGGGGCAACTCGTGGAACAAGGACCGACACGTGTAATCCCGCTCTCGTTGGCACTGCTCAGCACGGTGACGGCCTTGGAAGTGGCACGCAGGCGACTGAAATCCAGAACCGGTGAGAGGAAGGCCACAGAAAGACAGAGTCCTCTCGGCAGCGAAGAACTCCTTGGCTTCCCCGAACTGCCGGGAAGTTGGTCCACAAATCTGACATGAGCATCGACCATCTGGATGAGCTGATCGAGCGCTTGAACGATGGAGATATTGTTGCTGCCGAGCGAGCCTTCCTCGCTTATGAACCCTATCTTCGGATGGCAGTCAGGCGCCAGTTGACCGGCCCTTTGCGGTCCAAGCTTGACTCCATGGACATCGTTCAATCGGTCTGGGCCGATGTCCTGTGCCGCTTTCGCGAGGCAGGATGGCGATTCGCCGATCCCGCTCACCTTCGAGCCTTTCTGGTGAAGGTGGCTCGCAACCGACTCATTGATCGCAGACGCGAGCATCACCGAGCCCTGGAGCAGGAACGCCCGCTGCACGAGATCACCTCACGTGAACTGCGCCAAGTCGGCCAGCCTCGGCCCAGCGAGGTCGCTCAAGGTCACGAGCTTTGGGAGCTTATGCTGGAGAAATGCCCTCCTGCTCACCGCGAGATTCTGCTTCTGAAGCGGCAGGGTTTTCCGCTCGCAGAAATCGCCGCTCGCACGGGTTTTCACGAGGGAAGCATCCGGCGCATCCTCTACGAACTGGCTCGACGGCTAGCCGTCCCCCGGAGGACCGCGGGCACTTCGCCCGGCACGGCTCCGCAAGAGGAATAACCCATGCCGCCGTCTTCCTCCTCGGAAACTGCCAGGCCGGTGCTTTCATCGTTGAGCCCAGCTCTGACAAGCTCAGTGCGTTGCCGCGGGCCTGAGAGCGAGTGGGTCTCGCGCCAGGTCCGGGCGATGGCTGCCGCCTGGGCGCGCGGTGAGCAGATCACCGTTGAAGAACTCTTGAAGCAGTACCCCGAATTGAGCACGGAGAAAGCGGTCCGGCTGGTGTACGAGGAAGTCTGTCTTCGCCGTGAAGCGGGAGAGCAGGTGGTCACCGCTGAGGTCATGACCCGGTTCCCCCAGTGGAAAGATGAACTCGAACTGCTGCTTAGCTGTGATCGCTTGCTGTGGCCCCTTTCCCGGGCTACGGATTTCCCCGAAGTTGGTGAGCAGCTTGGTCCATTTCGCCTTCTTTCCGAGCTAGGCCAGGGAGCCTCGGGTAAGACATATCTGGCTGTGGAGCCAGCACTGGCAGACCGGCTGGTCGTCTTGAAAATCATTCCCGACGACCAGGAGGAACACCTCTCATTGGCCCGATTCCAGCACACGCACATTATCCCTTTGTTCTCGGAGCAGACATTTCCGGACCGGGGGCTGAGAGCCCTCTGCATGCCCTACCTCGGCGGCACGAGCCTGGCGCGTTTGCTGGAAGCGCTGGCCGAAGTCCCCCTGGAGCAGCGGCGCGGCCGTCACCTCCTCGAAGCCCTTGGCCGGGTCCAAGCCGGACACCTTCCTCTGCCAGCATCTGACGAGGGTCCCTACCGCCGCTATCTGGACCAGGCATCCTACATTCAGGCCATATGCTGGATCGTCGCCTGCCTGGCCGACGCACTGCATGAGGCGCATGCTCATGGCCTCGTGCACATGGACGTGAAGCCTTCCAACGTATTGATTGCGGCCGACGGACTACCGCTGCTCCTGGACTTTCACCTGGCTCGAAAACCGATAAAGTCTGGTGAGCGAGTAGCCGACCGGCTTGGGGGAACGCCGGGCTGGATGGCACCCGAGCAAGCTGCAGCTTTGAAGGCCGTGAGCCTGGGGCAGCCTGTTCCTGAGCCGGTAAACCGTCGCGCGGATCTCTACCCCTTGGGGCTCTTGCTGTGCGAGGCACTCTGCGGCCCCGGTGCAGGTATCGAGGGGGCGAGCGGAAAACCCTGGCAACATCGCAATTCTCAGGTCAGCCCTGGCCTGGCCGACATTGTGCAGAAATGTCTTGCCGTCAAGCCCGCCGAACGCTACCTCGACGCGGCAACCCTGGCCGATGACCTGCGCCGCCACATTAACGATTTACCGCTTCGCGGCGTTGCCAACCGAAGCTTCATGGAACGGTGGAGAAAATGGCGAAGGCGGCGGCCCTCGGCCCTGGCTCGCGGGACAGCATGGTCCTTCACGGTCCTTGCGCTGGTTGTGGCCGCCGCCTTCGGATACGCGTTCTATCTCCAGCACGTTCGCGAGGCCGAAACCGATCTGGAAGACGGGCAAAAACTCCGAGTCGAACATCGGTTTCCCGAGGCCGTTCGCATCTTGACTCGCGGCTCGGAGCGCGCTTCCGCCATTCTTGCACCCCAGCATCTCAAAGAGATGCTGGATCAGCAGCTTCGCCTCGCGAAACTGGGACGGCTTGCCACCGATCTCCATCACCTTGCCGACCTTTTTCGCTTCAGTTATGGCATCACACCACCCGGGGGTGAAGAGGCTCGGAATCTGGTTGGTAAGGTTCCAGCTATCTGGGCCAAACGCAATCTCCTGCTCAAGCCCGAAGGAGTAGCACTCGACGCCGAGCTCGAACAAGGCATACGAATCGACCTTCTCGAACTGGCTATCGTTTGGGCCGACCTGCGCGTGCGGCTTGCCTCCAAGAGCGCTGTTAACGAGGCGTTACGCGAAGCCTGCCGGCTCCTTGATCAAGCCAAAGCGACCTGCGGAGCTAGCCCGGCTCTGAACCGCGAACGCCGAGCTTACGCCAAGGCCCTGGGCGAGATCGGCTCCTTTCACGAACCAGATATCCCCCCCCGCACCGCCTGGGAGCACTATGACCTGGGGCGATCCTACCTCCGCTCGGGATTGACCTCGGAGGCAGCCGAGGAGTTTCAGCGTACGCTCGAGCTGCGACCCCAAGATTTCTGGCCCAACTTTTACCAGGGGCTCTGCGCCTATGAGCTGGGACACTTCGAGGATGCCATCGCCGCCTTTCGCACCTGCATCGCGCTGGCCCCTACAACTGCAGAATGCTACTACAACCGGGCACGGGCCGCGGATGCCCTGAAACTCACCAGACAAGCTTTCAGTGACTACAGCCGCGCTCTTGAACTTGATCCCAGTCTCGCTGTGGCCGCACTGAACCGGGGGATGCTCTCCTACAAGGCTGGCCGCACAGACGATGCGATCGCCGACTTTCATCGAGCCCTTCTGGCCAGGCCTGACTCGGAAACCGTGGGCCGTACGCACTATAGCCTTGCTCTTGCCCACTTGGCCAAAGGCGACCGCACCTCGGCCCTGGCCAGCGCCCAAGAAGCTGTCGCCCGGGGTTATCGGAAAGCTGGTGATCTTAGCGAGAGCCTGCGGCGCGGACAATGAGTCATTGATCAGAGTGCGCATCCGAGCCACCGAGTTGAGAATCCGCTCGAGATTCCCAGAATCCATGTCGAAGATTCAAACGCCTCACGAGGCGGTGCGTCACACACTCCCGAAGACCCGAAGACGGTCTATTTTTTTTATGGTCAGGAGACCACGATTCTGATCTGATATACTCACAGGGAATATGATCTCGATTAAAAAATTTTCATTTCTTATACGGCCCAGGAGGGAATCTTTTGGCCAAAGCCGGGAGTTGCACTGATGACAGCCATTGCCGTAGACAAAGCGCCATCAAATCTAGGCGCGCACGAGGAAGTTACGAGCATGGGGCCTCCACTCGAGCTGTCACGGCGAGTTCTCGTTGTCGAGGATAACGAAGATACCCGCCAGTCCTTCCAGCAGTTACTCGAGCTTGCGCTAGGAATCGAGGTTGACTTAGCCCGTGACGGGGACCAAGCACTGGCCCTTCTGCTGGAGCGGCCCTATAGCATCATGATCACCGATCTGAGAATGCCCAGGCTGGACGGCATGAAGCTGATCGAGGAGATTCAGGCGCGACGGCTTCCAGTAACGGTCATCGTGACAACAGGTCATGGCAGCATTGACGAGGCCGTTCAGGCCATGCGGATGGGTGCCTATGACTTCTTGACCAAGCCACCTGATCCTCAGCATCTCTGCCTGCTGGTCGAAAGAGCCCTGCGCGAACGCACCTTGCAAGACGAACTGGCGGCACTTCGCGCCCAGATTGGCGATCGACACGCGTTCTGGAACATTCTCAGCAAATGCCCCCGGATGTTCGAGATCTTCGAGCTCATCGGGCACATTGCGGAAACGACGACTACCATCCTGATCGAGGGGGAGACTGGAACCGGCAAGGAACTGGTTGCACAGGCGATTCATCAGGCATCAGCGAAACATCGGCCTGGCCAGTTCGTCGCCGTCCATTGCGCCGCGCTGCCTGAAACGCTGCTGGAAAGCGAGCTCTTTGGGCATGAGAAAGGTGCGTTCACCGGAGCGGCCGCTCAACGCAAGGGGAGGTTCGAGCGAGCCCATGGCGGCACGCTTTTCCTTGACGAGGTTAGCGACATTCCGGTGGCCATGCAAGTCAAGCTGCTCCGCGTGCTTCAGGAGCGGCGATTCGAGCGAGTCGGGGGCAATCAGACCATCGAAGTCGATGTTCGCGTCATTGCGGCCGCCAATCGCAGCCTTGAGTCAATGGTCAAAGAAGGTAAGTTCCGGGAGGACCTGTTCTATCGACTGAATGTGATCAAGATCGACTTGCCTCCTCTGCGCAGACGGCTGGAAGACATTCCCTTGCTGGCCATGTACTTCGCGCAGAAGTACACGCGCGCGGGCCATAACCCTTACCAGATCTCCGAAGAGGCGATGGAGCGGCTGCTGACCTTCGCCTGGCCTGGCAACATCCGGCAGCTCGAGAATGCTCTGGAACGGGCCTGCGTGACAGCGCGAGGCGGCATAATTCGACCCGAGAACTTACCCGCCGACCTTCAAACCCGGCCCGGGCAAGGTAAAGCCTCACTCCACGTCGATCTGACACGCCCGCTCACCGAACAACTCGCCCTCCTGACGGCGGCCTTTGAGAAACGCTACCTGCGCAAAGCCCTACGCAAGGTTCGGGGCCATGTTGGCCGTTGTGCCAAGATCAGCGGCCTCTCCCGGCGCAGCGTGTCTGCCAAGATCACGCAGTACAAGATCGATACGTCTGCTTACAAACCGAAATGAACGACTTGCGGTTCTTAAGGATGAGAAGGCGGGTGCGCACGGCAAGGAAGTTTCTAGCCAAACGCGAACCCAACCGGCCACTTGACCAAGGGATGAGAGCCGGGGAGATGGCAAGGACTCCGGCATTCCCCTTGCGAGACGAGAAGGGAAGGACGAAACGGGCTCTGGCCCAGGGACGAGGTGAGTGACCTCGCGCGACGATCCCCTTCGGAGTCTCTAGAGTCATGAACCTCGATCCCAACGGGGCGCGCATCTTCCACGCGCTTGTCGTTTCCTTCGCCGTCGTCTTCAGCATGTACGTGGCCGCCGAGGTCCTCAAACCTCTGGCACTCGCGATCCTTCTCTCCTTCATCCTGGCTCCGCTCGTCCAGTGGCTTGTCCGGCGGGGTTTGCCCCGGTCGAGCAGTGTGGCCTTGGTTCTGATCCTGGTCTTTACCGTACTCGGCGGTGTGACCTACGTGGTCGGAGATCAGTTTGCCAGCTTGGCTGATCAATTGCCCACCTACCAGGCCAACATCCAGAAGAAACTCGTGGCGTTGAGGCCCCAGAACGACTCTGCCCTTGATAAGGCCAGGCAGGCTGTCTCAAGCATAGAAAGATCGCTCCGTCCCGCCGAGGCCGACTACGCCACTCCAGTCAGGGTTGTGTCCGAGAACGCCACGGTCGCGCAACTGCGAAGCGTGCTCGGCCCATTTCATCTCACACTTGCATTTGGAGGCGTGGTTCTTCTCCTGCTCGTCTTCGTGCTGATCGAGAGCAATGACATCAGTGACCGCATCGTCCAGATGGTGGGTTGGGGTAAAATCGGTGTCACCACAAAAACCATGACCCAGATCGGTCATATTCTGAGCCGTTATCTGGCCACACTGGCGCTGTTTAATTTGGCCTTTGGAGTGGTGATCGGGCTAGGGCTATGGGCCCTAGGCTTGCCCTTCCCTGCCCTCTGGGGCTTGCTGGCTGCGGTTCTCCGGTTTGTTCCCTATCTGGGAACGATTGTGTCATTCTCGCTTCCGGAGATCATCTCGATCGCATATTTCCCGGGCTGGACACAGCCGATTCTGGTGATTGCCCTCTTTGGCGGGGCGGAACTGATCGCCAACAGCATCGAGCCCTTGGTCTACGGAAAGAGTACGGGAATCTCTCCAATCGGCCTTCTGGTCGCAGCACTCTTCTGGACTTGGCTCTGGGGAGGATTGGGACTATTGCTGGCCAATGCGCTGACCGTCTGCCTGGCGGTTGTGGGTCAGTCCATACCTGGTCTCGGGTTTCTGGGCACGCTCTTGCGACATGAGGTCGAAGTGGCAGATGATCTTCGCTGGTATCAGCGCGTGCTCCATCGAGATCAGGATGGGGCCATCGCGCTTTTGGACCAGGCCCTGAAGACGCGCCCTCTGGAAAGCGTGTGCGACGAGATCATCATCCCAACCTTGGCGCGTGCGGAGCAGGACCGCGATGATGGTTTCCTTGAGAAGCGCGACGTCGTGTTCATCTGGCGCGTGGTACGCGACTGGCTTGACGATCTCGCCGACCGTGATGACGTTGCTTTGACGGCTCCCTCACCGGCTCCCGCCGAGCACATGGAACCAATCCGGGTTCGGCCTGCCCCGGAGATTGCGCAACAAGAACTGGTGGGAATCGCGACGAATGGCGGCGGAGACACGTTGATTCTCCACATGCTCAACTTGCTGCTCAAACCTTCAGGAGTGCGACTGACAGTCCTCTCAGCCTCCGGCTCACCGCTGAGCGTCTCTGACAAGGTTGAACAGCTTGGATGTGGGCTGATCATGATGTCCCATCTCCCGCCGCTTGGACTCACTCCTACACGCTATCTGATCAAGAGGCTACGTGCGCGCCATCCTGATATTCCGATGGTGGTCGGTTTCTGGGATGTGAAGGCCGACCCGGTCCAGGTGGCTGAGCAACTCCGCTCGTCGTCTGCATATCACGTCGCTCTGAGCGTCGCTGCTGCGCGGACCATGATTCTTGAGCGAACTGTGCCCAAGATTCCAGCTCTAGCCTCAGCAAGCTAAGATCGGCACGGAATCTGCACTAGCATGAAGCGTGTACTCAGGGGCTCGAATCAGGTAACCCGGCCGTTGCCTTGCATGATCCGATGCTGGGCAGAAGTCAATTGATGGAGCAGAAAATTCTGAGGTGAATCACCCGTGAACGAGATCGACCAAATTCGCCGTCAAATGGCTCAGATTCGCCATGACCTGCACCAAGATGTATCCAACGTCGTCAGTGGTGTCTCGGAGGTGGTCAATGAGGTTAGCGGGGTCATGGACTGGCGGTCGGCTCTCCGTGGTCATCCTTACATGCTAGTGGGAGCAGCCCTGGCGGCTGGATACCTGATCGTACCCCGGCGCGAGAAGGTTGCGGAACCGAGTCAGGATTCCCTTGCGAGTCAGGTCGTTCCCGAGACTCTCACCCGGAAAAAGCGGTTCCGCCCCGTTTCATTAGCCGCTGAGTTACTATGGCCGATCGCGACCCACGCAGTCCAGGCTTATGCTTTGATCTGGATCGAAAATCGCCTCAAGCAATATCTCCGCGTCGGTCCAGACGGTCATGGACTTGACGAGCGTTATGGGAACGAGTTTCAGCGGACTGCTCCCGGACACCTGCGCTGAACGCGAAATGACTGGAGTACGTTCATGGATCCAAATCAGCCTCTGACCCTGACCTGGCCCGGCTCCATTCGACGATCGCTCGATGGCGCACAACGCGCCCTTGATGAATTGAGAGATGTCATCGGACCGATACAACGGTCCTTGGAGCAGGCGATCTCGGATCATCCCATCAAAGCG
Source organism: Planctomycetaceae bacterium (assembly GCA_019237095.1). Classification (GTDB taxonomy): domain Bacteria; phylum Planctomycetota; class Planctomycetia; order Isosphaerales; family Isosphaeraceae; genus Aquisphaera. The sequence goes on along the minus strand of JAFAHT010000517.1, from coordinate 10,704 downwards.
GTGGTACTATCCCTGGCCACGGGAGTCTTTCTAGGATGGCTCATCAAACGGTGAAAAACGGGCCGGTAGGCTCAAGAGATGGGCAGAACAACGGCGTGATCGAAGGAGTGAGTTCCTTCGGAACCGATCTGGCGACACTCGCCGTATTGCAGATGCACTTGGCCGCCTGCGATCTACGAGAAAGTGCCGGGGCTGCGGCTCCAATCGTAGCTGGACTGACTGTTTTCTGGATCATCGCGGGGGCCAGTGCGACGGTCGGTCTGGCCGGGATGGCACTCTGGCTGGCAACGATCCTGAACATCCAGGCGGGAATCGTCATGATGGTGGTCGCCCTGATTGGCCTGGTTATCTCCGGAGTCGCAGCAACCCTGCTTGTCCGGTCCCTGACCAGAAGCTTCGCGTACTTCCGCCGCTCACAAGAGGAACTCGAACGCAACCTCGCATGGATCAAGACCACGCTCATCCATAGCGGTCGATAAAACCGAGAGCCAAGGCGCTCTGGGCTCGGTGGGAGTCCCGACGACCAGCTCAGCCCGGTTTGGATTGAATCCCACACCGGCATTCGGATCGGGATTGGCGGGTTCCGTGTCGATGCTGGCCCAGGCGAGGTAGACGTTATTCGCATGCGGGTCCGAAACGCCCGACGGGGGGATTGCTCGGAGCCGTATCGACGGCCACCACTGGGTCGGTCACCCCGTCGGAGCCGGTAACCCACTGGTAGATGGGGTAATCCGAGTTGAATTGCGGCGTATTGGTGGAGAAATTGAACCTGGTCGGGTAAAGTCGCTTTCTCGCTTCCAAAGTTCTCAAAATCGACCCGGCCTTGCTCATGAGCCAGCCGATCCATCGCGCAGCCGATCTTACCGACGTGGGCATCGGCCTGATTCGTCGAGACGGCGACTTCCTGGTCCGCCGCCGGCCGGAGGGAACAGTTTACGCCGGCTACTGGGAGTTCCCCGGCGGCAAGTGTGAGCCCGGCGAGACGCTAGCCCAGACCACGGCCCGGGAATGCCAGGAAGAGACCGGGCTGGAGGTCGTGGTCGGGCGGTTGCGGCGGGTCATCGAGCACAGCTATCCCCACGGCCTCGTCAGGCTCTTCTTCTTCGACTGCGTCCCCGTCGATCCCGCCGCGGAGCCCGCAGCCGATTCGGGCTCGTGCTGGATCCCGGCCATACAGCTCTTGAGCTTACGGTTTCCCGAGGCCAACGAGCCGCTGCTGGAAGAGCTGACCAAGGAGTAGTCAATAGTCAGTAACCGATAACCAGGAACCAGCAACCACTTCTCAATCAGACGCGCTCCGGATTGTTCGGAAAGACTGGGGCGCGATCGACGACGTTGTCGATCAGGCCGTAGTCGCGAGCCTCTTCGGGACCCATGAAACGGTCGCGGTCGGTGTCTTCCTGCAACCTCTCGAGCGTCTGGCCGGTGTGCCGCTGGTAGATCTCGTTGAGCTGTTTCTTCATGCGGATGAACTCTTCCGCGTGGATCAGGATCTCGGTCGCGGTCCCCTCCATGCCGGCAAGAGGCTGGTGGATCATGATCCGGCTATGCGGCAAGGCATTCCGCTTGCCCTTGGTGCCGGCGGCCAGCAAGAGAGAGCCCATGCTGGCGCACTGGCCGATGCAGTAGGTGGCCACGTCGCACGGGACCCACTGCATGGTGTCGTAGACGGCCAAGCCCGCGGTCACGCTTCCCCCCGGGCTGTTGACGTAAAGATGAATGTCGGCCTTGGCGTCTTGATGGGCCAGAACGAGCATCTGGGCCACGATCAGGTTGGCGACGGTATCGTCGATCGCCGTGCCCAGAATGATGATGCGGTCCTGCAGCAGGCGGGAGTAGATATCCATCGCCCGCTCTTCACGACCGCTCCGTTCGATGACGATCGGAACCAGTGGCATGGGTGAATAGCCCTTGAAAAAAAAAGCCGGCAGCCGGGGCGGTCCAGGAATGATCGGTGCACAGCCATCCGAGAAACCCCTGGCGTGATGGCCATCCGGCCGAAGGCCCGGAAAGCCGCCCGGCCTGGCGAGGGGATCGAGACGCTGGCCGGTTCAGGTCACTTGAGCTCGGTTCCCGGCGGCGAGGTTGATACCACGCTCGTGCCCGGTCCCTTCTCACTGGCGGCGATCCGTCCCACCACTTCATCAACGAGGCCGTACTCCTTGGCCTGCATGGCGGTCAGGTAGCGGTCGCGCTCGGTGTCTCGGGCGATCCGCTCGATCGGTTGACCCGTGTGGCGTGCGAGGACTTCATTGATGACCTGACGGCTCTTGACGATCTCCTCGGCCTGGATCTCGATATCCGAGACCTGCCCGCCAACCTGTCCGTAGGGTTGATGAATCATGATCTTGGAATGCGGCAGCGAGAAGCGGCGGCCCTTGGAGCCGCCTGCCAGCAGGACCGCGGCGCCGGACGCGGCCAGGCCAATGCAGTAGGTGGCCACGGGGCACTCGATGAACTGCATCGTGTCGTAAATGGCCAGCGTGCTGCTGACGCTGCCGCCGGGGCTATTGATGTAAAAGCTGATGCCCTGCGTCCGGTTCTCATACTGCAGGTACAGGAACTTCATCACGGCCATATTGGCCGCGGCGTCGTTGATAACCCCCTCGAGGAAGATAATCCGGTTCTCGAGGAGCAGGTCGCCCAAGGTCATCTGCCGCTGCCGGGCGTAGTCGCGGTAGCGCTGCAGTGTAGGGTCCGCGAGAGGATAGTCAAGAGGCATGGAACAGTCCTGGGTAAACATACCCGGGCGATCGAAGCCGGATCGATCGGTCGATCGCTGAGGGCCGGGGCAGAGGAAGATTTCCGATCACAACAAAGCTAATGGACGGCCACGACGAGGGGCACCCGCTGTGCCACTTTACTGCCCCGTGGCATCCGACTCCGCGGCCGGTGAGGCGGACTGGTCCACGGTTTCGACGGCGGTCTCGATCTCGTCGTAATGGACGTCCTCGATCGCGACAAACTTGAGAATGTGGTCCAGCGCCTTGCGCTCCAGAATCTGGGTCGCGAGGACATCGCCCAACCCTTCCTTCTCGACCCGAGCCCGGATTCGCCGGATACTCTCGTCGGTACGCGCGGCCATCGATTCGATTTCCAGCTCGAGGTCCTCCTCTTCCACCTTGATGCCCTCCGCGTCGGCAATCCGTGCCAGGATGAAGAACTCCTTGAGCGAGCGGAGGGTCATTTCGTGGGCATTGGCGCGGATCTCGGCCTCGCGGGCCCGGATGTCACTGTCCGAGAAGCCTTGCTGTCGCAACTCCATGGCGAGTCTGGTCGTCGTGCTCTTCTCCTGCCGCGAGACCAGATCCGCGGGCAGCTCGAAGGGGGTTGCCGCGATCAGGGCATCGAGGATCTGGCGGCGGATCGTCTGCTTCTGCTGCGACTCATTCTGCCGCTTGAGCGTTTCGTGGACCGCCACGCGCAGTTCCTCCAGATTCTCGAAGCCGATCGAGTTCAGAAACTCGGGATTGATCTCGGGCAGCCGGACCTGTTTGAGATCGTTCACCGCGATCTTGACGTTGACCGACTTGCCCCGCAAGTCCGGGTTCGCCACGGCCGTACCAAGCTTGGCTTCGATCTCCCGGGCCTCGCCCGGCTTGATGCCTTCCAGGGCAGCGCCGATCCCCGGGATATGACCATCCTGGAACCGAAGTTCCGGCTGCAACCGGAACTGGATCTCCTTGACCTCGTTGAGCACGCTACCGTCGGGTTTCAGAAACGTGAGGTCGGCCGTGAGATAATCGCCGATCCGGGCTGCCCCCTCGAGCTTGGGAACGATTTGCGCATAGCGCTCAAGGAATCGCCCGAGCCGGGCTTCCACATCCTGGTCGCGAATCGCCTTGATCGGCCGCTTGACCTTCAGACCTTTGTACTCGGCGACCGCGAACTCGGGCCGAACCTCCACGTCCATCTCGAATGTCATCGGGCCATCGTCGGGAAGTGTGATCGCCCCAACATCGAGCTTGGGCTGGACAATCGGGTTGAGCTGGTACTCCTCGTCAATCTGCTCGAGAGAGGCCATCAAGAGCGCCGACTTGACCTGATCGGCGACTTGCTTGCGAAATCGTTTGACGACAAGCTGCCGGGGAGCACGGCCGGGCCGAAACCCTGGAACCTGGGCGTCGCGCTGAAAGTTAACCAGCGATTCCTCGAACTGACGCTCGATCTCGGGTCTTGGGACCGTAACCTTGAGGTACTTCTTACAGGGACCGACATCTTGAATCTGGACGTCGATCTCAAGCTTTCGCTTGACCTTGGCTTCAGCTTCTTCTTCCTGCCCGGAGGGTGCATCGCTGGGCTGATCGGTCACCGAGACCGAGGTATCGCGTTCATCTTCGCCGTGACTCATCTGAGGCTTTCCCTCGGTTCACATCTGGCTGGGACGGCTTGATCCGCCATCACGCAACCAACGCGCTCGAGCGAAAGCGGCCAGCCCAGAGGCAATACGCCAGAGCGGGAGATGGGATTTGAACCCACGACAACCACGTTGGCAACGTGGTGCTCTACCCCTGAGCTACTCCCGCGGATCTCGATGCAGCCGGTCCAGAACCGGTCCTTGGCGTCCTGGTAAGGACCCGGCATCGATGCCTTTCTCAGTATAGAGTTGTCACCCCGGATTGCAAGACGCTGGCGCCGAATGGCCCTGGCAAAACGGCCCGAGAACGACAGCCAGCTCTGGCTTTTCATTTGCACGTCCGGGGCCAAACGGGTAGCTTGAATTGACGACGACTTCATGTTCCTTTGTGCTCGTTCTCGTCCCCCCAAGCGTCACGCTCAGCAAGCCAGTCGGGATAGCCGCAGATCATGAATTATGCTCTTCAGGTCGTGCGAGGCCGCAGCGAGGCAAACACGCTGAGGTTGATGGATGGAGTCAACAGTATTGGCCGCCACGATGATTGCCAGATCCGGATCCGATCCTCGCAGGTCAGCCGCCGTCATTGCCAGCTTTTCGAGGAGGGAAACAAGCTCATCCTACGGGACCTGGGCAGTTTCAACGGAACCTTTGTCAATGGCAAACGAGTGCTCGGGCAGCAGACCCTCAAGCCTGGAGATGTTCTGACCATCGGCGGAGTGACCCTGCGAGTGGATCTGCTTCGAGCGGCACCCGAGTCGGCGGCAGCCTCGCCTGCGCCCCAACCGGCAGCCAGTGACACCGCCGAGGTGACTGCTCTGCCAGTTGCCGAGGATGATTTTGAAATAGAACTGGATCAGGATAAGGAGGAGTTCGAGGTTGCACTCGACCACAATGAGCCGGATCATATGGATATCATCCCTCTCGACGACGAACCGCCTCCAAGTCAGCCGTCCAAAGCCGCAAAGCCGGCGACCGCGGTGCAAGATCAGATGGATAAAGTCAAAGGGTCGGCCGAACCCGCCGATGTCGCCGAACCAGCGACCAAACCGCAGTCCGCTGACGAGGAGGATGCTGTTGCTCAGTTCCTCATGGACCTGAAGCTCGACGAAAACGATTGATACCCGGTCTGGATACCGTCTGAGAGCCTGTCGAGAAAGCCGGTTTCCCGCCTGTAGGGTGGGTACAACTCATCGACGCAAGGCTCGTGGGCTCGGTGGGTTGCGCCGAGCCAAGCTCAGCTTCGCCCACCCTACAAAAGACTTTTCTCAACACGCTCTTACGCGCTTTGTGGGGCTCTGGAAGACTCTCCCAGGTCCTTGTCATTTCCATCAAGGCCGGGCTAGCGCACCGGAACATCCAGTCAAGATCCACTCAATGATGCTTTCATTCATCATTGGTGAACTTTCGCATCTTCTTTCGAGCACGCATTGATTTCCGCCGTGAATCGCCTTAAATAGCTATAGTACACGTGATTCCTTTTGTTCCACCTTGGCCCTTTGCCTCGACGTGCGTCTGATCGGTCGTCGGCATCGTTTAGGATTCCTCTCATGGCTCGTCGCAAGACCTTACCGGAGTCACTTCGCGCCAAGCTCGCGCTTGCTGAGCGATTGTCAAGTCTGCGTCTGGAATTGTTCGGAGACCGGGGCGGCCCTGAGATGGCTCGACGGCTCGAGATTCCGGTTCGCACCTGGTATAATTATGAAGGGGGTGTGACAGTCCCCGCGGAGGTTGTCCTGAGGATCATCGAGCTGACTTCGGTTGAGCCGGTCTGGCTGCTCCACGGCAAGGGTCCGAAATTTCGCCAGCAGTCAAGGATGGACCAGCACGAGGTTTCCAACAAGCCGGCAATGACCGTCGGTGCCCTGTTGCGGACCGCTCTCCAATTGCTCGAGAGTGACGGCTCGTCGGCTGCCTACGGCGACGAGACATCACCTTCGACCGACTCGGGCCACTTCGAACCGCCCCATGGCACCCCCGCCAGAAAAGAATGGCTCGAGGCCCAGCAGGAAAACCGCTGTATCCAGGTCAGAGGCAACGCCATGGCGCCCGTTCTGGCGGATGGGGCTTGCGTCGCTTACTCCAAGTATGATGAAGACCCCCGCCAGCTCGACGGCAAGATGGTGGTAGTATGGCTTGAGAACCAGCCCACGATTCGCTGGTTCAGCCACTGTGGCCGGTACGCGCTGCTGCGGGCCGAAAACCCGGAAACGGTCCCGAAGCAACAACTCATCGACTTAGAGGCTGCCAGCGAGAAGACGCGCATGCGGCGAGTTCTCTGGATTGATACGGCTCTCTGATTCATTGGTGAGTGCGGCAAGGACGTCACCAGCTCAGACTTTCACCAAGGCAGGGCAAGACCAGCACCTTGCCGTCGCCAATTCGACCCGTCCGCGCCTGGCCGACAATCGCTTTGATGACCGCCGGGGCATGCTCTTCCTCGACGAAGACGGTCAACTGAACCTTGGGAAGGAAGGACGTGTTGTACTCGCTTCCCAGGTACTGACCCAGCCGGTTCTTCTGCCGCCCGTATCCCATCGCCTCGCGGACTGTTCCCCCAAGAATTTCCATGGACTCAAGCGCGGATAGCACCGCTTGGGCGCGGAACGGCTTCACGAGGGCGATGATCTTCACCGGCCGCCCAGATCTCGCCGGCCCCTCCTGGTATCCTGCGCCGCTCTCGGTCTTGCCTTCACCGGCATTCAACATGGCTTTGCCCGTTCCCTCGACCTGTCTCAACTGGCGCCGCTGGCCACTTGATACTAAAATAAAAACTACCAAGATTCAAAGAGCAGGGCAGCCACGAGCCTGGAGATCACGGCCAGGCCGCCGGGATTGACCTTGAAGAAGGAACGATTCATGAAACGGGCGGCGGCGGTCGTTCTGGGTGTGGGTCTCGTTCTCATTCTCGGGTGCGGAACCCAGAGCTATGAGAAGCGACTCGATTTAACGCTCGATAATATGAAGTATCAGAAGCGGCTCGACGATAACCTCGGCGCCGCGGCGACCAAGGGAAAACTCGAAGAGTTGCAGATCTACGTCCGACCACCCAAGAACATGACGGGCCCGACTCAGACGTTTCAGTTGACCGTGGTCGAGCCGGGCAAGTATGACGTCGAATCCAGTTTCATCGAACCAGAAAAGCAGAGCTTGCACATCTTGGGCCGCGTGAAGCGACCCAAGACCGCGTCCAAGAAAGCGCCCGCCCAGGCTGAGACCCCGCGCAACGGGTTCAACTCCGACGTCGTGGACCTGGTCAAGAATGTCTACGGGGCAGAGCAGCTTGACCTCTCGAAATTCAAGGATGACCCGAAGGGCAACAACAAGTTCAAGTCCAATCTGCTCGACTTGAATGTGAAGCACGTGCAGATCTATCTCTACGGTGGCAAGGACAGCCCGTATGAAGTAGCCTTGATCTTCGAGTATCCCAAGGCAGAGCTTAATGCCGTCAATCCCAAGATCGGGCTCTGTCTGGAGTCGTTCGCCGTCGGCGACAAGGCCAAGAGAGCCTTCGCCGGTGGCGAGACCGAGGACATTGAGGGGACCGGAGAAGAAGCGCCTCCGCCCGTCGCGTTCTGATGTACCTGCTCGCGATGAAGACTGAGTCGTAGGGCAAGCCTCGTTGCCGTCCCGAGCGGCCGGGCCGGCTCAGGACGTAAGCACGTGAAGCTCGTTGAGCTGCTCTGAACCGCTGCTGGAATCGGTATGCGGTGCCTCGATCAACTCGTCCCGAAGAATCGTGATATCGCGGGGAGCTTCGATCCCGATCTGTACCTGATTCCGTTCCATCTTCACGATCGTGATCTTGATGTCTGGACCGATCATGATTGACTGTAGTGGTTTCCGACTGAGAACGAGCATCCTCACCTCCCTCGCATCCCGGTGTCATCACGGAAAGCCGATTGACAGGTCCTGCTTCATCCTGCTGCTAGCTTCTCGGATTCCGAGGACGCCAGGCGACACGCCAGCCTCGATCGCACGGAACATCAGACATCATTGATCGAGGAGATCGAACAGGACATGGTGTCTCTCCGGTTGCAACAATTTCCCAGCCGCGTGCGAGCTCTGATGGTCGCAGCCGTACTCATGCTTGGCTGGATTACCGTCGCCGCCCGCGCCGAGTTGCTGTACTTCCAGAAGGGCGGAGAGGTCCAGGCCCCAGCTTCGATCGAGGGCAATCGCGTCGTCATCGAGCTTGCGGAGGGGAAATACGAATTCCTTCGTGACGACTTCCGAAAAATCGTTCCCGGCTTTACGCCGCAGCGCGAGTGGGACGCTCGTCGCCAGGAGGCGCAATCCGCAGGGTTCACGGCCCGGTACGAGTCGGTCTGGTGGGCAATCACCAATGGCCTTGGCAGTGAGGCGGCCGCCGAACTGCGTGCTTTACACGGCATTGACCCCAAGCATACCCCGATTGCCCGGATGGTCGCCACCCTGGACAAGCTCGAACGGCCGGGTACGGATCCTGAGCTTCTCGAGTTCTGTAAGGCCCTGGGAATCTCGACCAGCATCGCCCGCGGATCGCATGTCGTCTTGCTCCATCAACAGACCGAGGCAGAGGCCGAAGAGCGGGTCGCACTGCTGGAGCGCGTGATCGCCGGCTATTATCTTCTTTTCGCGGCCCAAGGAATCGAGCTGAGAGTACCCGAGCGCCGCCTGATCTGCGCCTGGTTCGCCGATCAGAAGGATTACCTGGCCTTTCTCCATTCCCAGAGCGCCGACGCCTTTGCAACCACCAAAGGCTACTATCATCCCACCTGGAACGCCGTCGTGGCCTATGACGCATTGAGCTCGAATCGGCAGCAGTCCGGGCATGAAACCGCACGGGCCCGCCGTGAGGAGCTACGGCAGTTTCAGACGACCGTGGATCGGCTGCCGGCTCGTGCCAGGCTACGCGTGACGTTGACCGGCGAATCCGCCCGCACGGTCGGCCGGGCTGATGCCCTGGCCCTGATCGATCGGCTCCAGCGCGAGGTCCGGCGCGAGGAGTTGTTGCTGGACCTGGAACGTCGAGCGATCAACGAGGGAACCGCCGCACACGAGATCATTCACCTGCTGGTCGCCAATAGTGGACTCCTTCCCCGTCATGACGCCTTTCCCGTCTGGCTTCAAGAGGGCCTGGCCATGCAATTCGAGGTCATCCGTGGCGGCCGCTGGGCAGGCATTAGCCGTGCCAATGATCCTCGCCTCGCCGACTGGCGGCGAATTCAGCCACCTCCGCCTCTGGAACCACTCGTCCGCGACTCGGGCTACGGCCGCGGCTACCGGCGCGATCTTTACGCTCAGGCTTGGTCTCTGGTTTACTATCTCCGCGTTCAGCATCCCGCCCAGTTCCTGACATTCCTCGACCTGCTTCGAGGCCCCGATGCCTCACTCGCGGATCTCTCTCCAAGCGAGCGCTCGCTGACCTCCTTCCGCCGCGCCTTTGGCTCCGACCTTGAGACCCTCGAGCGCGACTGGCACCAATACATGGCCACGGTTCAGACACCCCTGGAGCGGCACGCCCCAGACCCCCAACTCCCGCCCGAACCCGCACCCAGATCGAACAGGAACCGCAGCCAAACTCAAGATCGCACCAAGAATTGATGGAATTGACAGAATCTCCACCATCGTTAATACTGATTTTACACGCTGACGGGGCGTAGCTCAGTTTGGCTAGAGCGCACGGTTCGGGATCGTGAGGTCGGAGGTTCAAATCCTCTCGCCCCGACTATTCTTCTCGCATCGTTATTTTGCGGCACTTTTTGGGGCTTTACCAAGTTCAATCGCAAAGTTCAGTTTTCGCTATTTATAGCGCAACTCGTCACAACGTCTTTCGCCGTAGTAACTTGGCGAGTTCAAATCCTGTTGCCGGTCCGGCCGTTCGACTAAAGAGTGGAGGCTGAGAACTCGGCACGCCCGAAGACCGTTACATTAAAGGCGGTATCCTGATGTACCCTGCGGGAAACCTATGCGCAGGTGTGAGGGAATGGGCAAGCTCGTATTCGGAATGATGCAATCGCTCGACGGCTACGTCGCCGGCGTCGCCGGCGGGCCTGGATCGGACGGCTACGTCGCGGGCCTCGCGAGCGGGCTGGAATTGCCGCCGCCCGGAGATTCGCTCAATCGTCATTTCAACGATCACGTCCGCGGTCTGGCCGGCTTTTTGTGCGGTCGTCGGATGTACGAAGTGATGCGTTACTGGGACGAAGATCAGCCGGAGTGGGATGTGGTCGAGCACGACTTCGCGGCGTTGTGGCGGGCGAAGCCGAAATGGGTCGTGTCACGCTCGCTCAAGTCGGTTGGCGCCAAACGCGACGCTCGTGGCGGGCGACGTCGAAGCGTTCGTGCGCCGGCTGAAGGCGGAAGTC
>JAFAHT010000293.1 GCA_019237095.1 Planctomycetaceae bacterium | reverse complement strand
CTCACACCGCGCATTGAGCCAGACGGCGGTCGGGTCGATGAAGGGCCGCCATTCCTTGCGCTGGTCGCCGCCCTCCGGCGGATGTTGCTGGAGGTGGGCCAGCCACTGGGCCACGTCGATGCGGGTGTCGAACCCGTGCCGCGATGGGCCGTTGAAATGCATCTTGCCGATGGCGGCCGTCCGGTAACCCAGTATGCTTAGCCAACGGCCCAGCGTGAGGGCCTTCTCGGGAAGCCGGGTCTCCAGCCGGGTCACGCCCGAGGCATGGGGAAGCAGACCGGTGATGAATGACTGGCGGCTGGGCGTGCAGAGCGGGGAATTGCAGAAGGTCCGGTCGAAGAGGACACCCTGCCGGGCCAGCGCGTCGAGGTGGGGCGTGGCACCGCGCGGGTCGCCCGAGGCACCTAGCCATAGGCCGGACTGGTCATCGGCGATGATGAGCAAAAGATTGGGGGCAGTCCGTAAAAGATTGGGGGCAGTCCGTCCTGGCGGTCCGGCATGGGGCTGGAGCAGCCCGGGGAGCTGACAGGCTCCCAGAATGAGAAAGCCGCCAAGCAGCCCAACAATCGCGATTCGTCCCGACCTACCTTGCTTCCTCGGCCGGATGAGCCACGCAAGCCTTGGGTCCTCGATCGCTCTCTCCAGTACAAAAAACGTGGAAGAGGCTGGCAGCAACTTCGTTCTTACGGACCATCGGTCCTCGTGATTCGATTCCTTCAAGAATTCTTGTCGTCCCCTCGTCAAGCCGGTCAAGCCAGCGCATGGTTCACGCTTCAGCCAGTCTTCAGGGAGGACTGGGATCGTTGCTCCAGGTACCGGCCGGTCCGGCTCTCGGGAATCGAGGTGAGCGTCTCGGGCGGACCCATGGCGACGACGCGCCCGCCGGCCTCGCCGCCATCGGGACCAAGGTCGATCACCCAGTCGGCCGCGGCGATGACATCGAGGTTGTGCTCGATCACCACCACGGTATTGCCCATGTCAACCAGGCGCTCGAGGATGGTCAGCAGGCGGTCGATGTCGGCGAAATGAAGACCCGTCGTGGGCTCATCCAGGACATAAAGGCTTTGGCCGCCGGACACCCGGCCAAGCTGCGCCGCGAGCTTGAGGCGCTGGGCCTCGCCCCCGGACAGCGTGGTGCTCGACTGGCCGAGCGTGAGATAGCCAACGCCCACGTCGTGCAGGGCGTCAAGACCCGGCAGCACGCGAGGCTGCGCGTCGAAGAAGGCCCGCGCCTCATCAACGCGCATCTCCAGGACCTCGCCGATCGACTTGCCTTTGAATCGAATTTCCAGGGTCTGATGGTTGAACCGCTGGCCCTGGCACTCCGCGCAGATCACATAAAGATCGGGCAGGAACTGCATGGGAACTCTGCGCCGGCCCTGCCCCGCGCACGCCTCGCAGCGCCCTCCCCGGGCGTTGAAGCTGAAGCGCGCGGCTCCATAGCCGCGCATCTTTGCCTGGCGGGTGGCCGCGAAGACCTTGCGGATCGCGTCGAAGACCCCGGTAAAGGTTGCCGGCGTGGACCGGGGGCTGCGACCGATCGGACTCTGATCGACCTCGACCAGCGATTCGATGGCGTCCAGGCTCTCGATGGTGACCGTGCCCGCGACGGTCCGACGAGTACCCAGAGCGTGGTGACGGTATTCCCGGGCCAGCACATCATGGACGAGCGTGCTCTTGCCCGACCCGCTGATGCCGGAGACGCAGGTCAACGTGCCGAGCGGGATACGCGCTTCGATCGCCTTGAGGTTGTGTTCCGAAGCGTTGTGGATGACAATCCAGCCGGACACGGTTTCCAGTCGATTCTTGGGGCGGGGTGGTTGCGGCCGACGCTGGTGAAGGTAGCGTCCCGTGACCGATTCGGCCACGTCGGCAAGCTGCTCGGGCCGGCAGGTCGCCACGATCTGGCCGCCGTCGGGACCGGCGCCCGGGCCAAGGTCCACGGCCCAGTCGGCAGCGCGGATCACGGCTTCGTCATGCTCGACGACGATCACGCTGTTGCCCTGGGCCTGAAGCCGGCGCAGGCTGGCGATGAGCTGGTCGGTATCGCGGGGGTGGAGACCCGCCGTTGGCTCGTCGAGAACGTAGCAGACGCCCACCAGCCCCGCGCCCAGTTGCGTGGCCAGTCGGGCGCGTTGCAGCTCGCCGCCGGAGAGCGTGTCGGCCCCGCGCGCCAGGGACAGGTAACCCAAGCCGACCTCCTCGAGGAAGCTCAGCCGGCCGGTGATCTCGCGAACGAGGGGCCGGGCGACCGGTTCCTGGGCCGCGTCAAAATCCATCTGCTCGAACTCCCGCCGCAGCGCCTCGATCGCCATCGCGGAGACCTGGTCGATCGACCGGCCAGCGATGCGCACCGCCCGCGCCTCGGGTCGCAAGCGCGTGCCGTCGCACGCGGGGCAAGAGATCTTCTCGTCTCCGGTTTCAGCCCCGGCGATCACGCCCAGACCCTCGCAGGTGGGGCAGGCTCCATAAGGGCTGTTGAAGCTGAACCCGCGGGGCTCCAGGGCGTGCAGGCCCGCCCCGCAGCCGGGACAGGACAGGTGGATGCTCAGCGCGTGATCTTCCCAGCCCATCACAGTCTCCGCCGCGATCACCACGACCCCCTCGGAGAGCTTGAGGGCCAGGTTGATGCTCTCGGCCAGGCGCGGTCGAATTCCCTCGCGGATGACGAGCCGGTCAATGACCGCCTCGATACGATGAATCTTGGTTTTGGCAAGCTTGGGAGGCTGTTCGGCCACCTCGACAATTTCGCCGTCCACTCGGGCACGGATCAGCCCCGCGCGGCGGATCGCCTGGAAGACCTCGAAGTGCTGTCCTTTGCGTCCGCGCACCAAGGGCGCCAGGATCATGACCTTTCGTCCTTGAGGAAAGGCCAACACGTGGGCGGCCATCTGCTCTGGCGTCTGCCGATGGATTGGCAACCCGCAGCGCGGGCAGAATGGCGTTCCCAGCCGGGCGTAGAGCAGCCGCAGGTAGTCGTGAATCTCGGTGATCGTCCCGACGGTGCTCCGGGCACTGGCCTGGCCCGCCTTCTGGTCAATGGCCACGGTCGGCGGCAGGCCTTCGATCAGATCGACGTCCGGCCGCGGGAGCTGGTCCAGGAACTGGCGTGCGTAGCTGGAGAGGCACTCGATGTAACGCCGCTGCCCCTCGGCGAAGATGGTGTCGAAGGCCAGCGAGCTCTTCCCCGAGCCGCTGACCCCCGTGAAGACGACGAGGCGATCGCGAGGTAGCTCGAGGTCGATGCCCTGGAGATTGTGCACTCGGGCGCCGCGGATGGTGATCGCGGCGGACGGGTCGAACACCCTCGGCGCCCTTGTCATCTCCGCGAATCTCCTCTTGGGGTGCGACCGAGCTGGGTGTCAAGGTGTGGCGCCATCCCGACGGGTGTTCCCGGTTCGTGTCTCCATTTGTGCTCCTTGAGTCCTTGATGGTTCCATGATCGGCGATCTCGATGCATCTGGCCAGTTTCATGGCGTTGAGATCAGCGAGGACTGACGGACCCACCCGGCACCGGCCCAGAGCGCGATGGGGTCACGGTCGCACAATCTGTGATCCCTGGCCGGGCCCTCAGGACTTGTCGATGAGGACCTCGGTTGACTTGATGACCGCCTTGACATGATCCCCTGGTTGTAGCTTGAGCGCCTCGGCCGAGCCACGGGTGATCACGGCGACGATCTCGGTACCAGCGACCTCCACGACGACTTCGGCCATCACATTTCCGAGTTTGATCGACTTGACAACTGCGGCAAGCTGATTGCGGGCACTGAGCATTGCGATACTCCTGATCATTTTTTTGGTCATGAGGTACAATTCCAGTACCCATCATACAACGGCGGTGCCTGACTTTGCAGCATGCCGGCCCCCACCCTGATGATCAGTTTATCCGGAACCTCTTTCTCAGATTGTCTATCCGGGAGATTGCATCATCGAGCAAAACTGAGCGCCGGGAACAATCTGTCCGATACCAAGACCAAGTGGAAGGATCCACGCCGTGGGTGCTTCAATGAGTTGAGGGATGATCGCAGGAGGCGATGATGGTTCGGCGGACGATTCGGTGCGTGGTTGGTGGACTTATTGTCCTGGCACTGGGCACGGGGACGGTACAGGCGGCGGGTTGGGCCGATTCCCTCTTTTCCGAGCGCGCTTTCGACTTCGGCCCCGTGCCTCGCGGAGCGAAGGTCAAGCATGACTTCGTGCTGACCAACCGGCTTGCAGAACCGATTACGATTCTCAACTTGAGGCCGTCGTGCGGTTGCACCAGCGGCAAGGCAAGCACCTCGACGGTCAATCCCGGCGCCAGCGCGGTCATCGAAGCCCGGATGGACACGCGGAATTTCCTGGGGATCAAGGCAACGACCCTCTTCGTCACGCTGGTGACTGCCGGTGGACGCGAGGCGGAAGTACGACTCGGGGTCACCTCCAACATCCTCGCCGACATCGTCCTGAACCCAGGCTCGATCGACTTTGGCACGGTGATGAAGGGCCAGACGCCCAGCCAGATGCTCTCTATCGAGAGGATCGGAGCCCCAGGATGGCGGTTCGAACGCATGGTATCGGCCAGCCGCGTCCTCTCGGCGCAACTCGTGGAATCCCGGCGCGATCCCAAGGGAGTGGTGAGTTACGCACTAACCGTGGGCATCAAGCCCGAT
Source organism: Planctomycetaceae bacterium (assembly GCA_019237095.1). Classification (GTDB taxonomy): domain Bacteria; phylum Planctomycetota; class Planctomycetia; order Isosphaerales; family Isosphaeraceae; genus Aquisphaera. Next base: position 1,350 of record JAFAHT010000293.1, on the reverse strand, counting down.
GCTCCCGTCGGTCTGGTCCGTGATGAGATCCGCCTGCTGAGCCACGATCGTGAGACCCCGAGCATCCCCATCATGGTGACGGCCACCGTACGCGGCGAGCTGAGCGCAGCTCCCTCGGTATTGACGATGGGCGACGTGAGCTCATCGGCCGGCAAGCAGGGCCGGTTCATCATCCGTGCCTCGCGGCCGTTCACCATCACCGCGGTCGAAGGAACCGGCGATGGGTTCTCAGTCGTACCTCCAGAGGCAGCGCGTAAGACGATGCACGTGCTGACGGTGGCCTACAAACCGGAGGAAGGCAGCACCCGCGGCGACCTTCGTCGCGTGTTCCGGGTTCACACCGACCTTGCGGACGAACCTCCACTGGACTTGACCGCGACGCTCCACGTCGCACCCTGAACTGGGATTGAGCCACGCGAGATGTTTTTCGTTCTGCCCACGCGATCCGGGAGCTGTTAGAATATTTGAGGCTCCTCGCCGATCTCCACTGCGGTTCGGATCCTCTCCCAAGTCTCTTGAATATCACCACTTGCGATGTAACACGTGGGGCCGCGGTGGAGATCAGCGAGAACTCTCGAATATTTTGATCCGCGGTCTCATCGCGCGTATATTCCCTTCGCAACGTGCCCGCTCGCTCCTCCTCAGACTCGGCTGAGCCTGCCAATCACCGCGGGAGAACTCAAGTACGAATCCGGTCCCGACTGTTCTCCCCCGGAATCCGGTCCGAAGTAAACACCGGATTTCTGGAAAGCAGAACGTCTTGAGTTTCTCTGCACAGGCAGCGAGAATTTCGTGTCTCGGCGCGAACCGGGGACGAGCAAAGCAGTTGCCTGGCGTGCACGGTTGCCCAGGCTCCATTCCCCAGATGGAGAAAACAATCATGCAAGGAAGTATCCTGGATCACGTTGGGCGCACGCCACTGGTGCCGTTGCGTCGACTCAATCTTGGTCTTCACCCCACCATCTGTCTGAAGGTGGAATCATTAAACCCCGGTGGAAGCATCAAGGATCGTGTTGCCATTGCGATGATTGAGGAGGCCGAACGGCAACACTGGCTCCGGCCAGGGGGAACGATCATCGAGGCGACCGCGGGCAACACCGGTGTCGGGCTGGCCATGGCGGCCGCCGTCAAGGGATACCGCTGCATTTTCGTGATGCCCGACAAGATGAGCGGTGAGAAGATCCGGCTCCTGAGTGCCTACGGTGCCGAGATCGTGATCACTCCGACCTCGGTCCCAGCCGATTCGCCGGACAGCTACAACGGCGTGGCCGATCGTCTCTCCCGCGAGATTCCCGATTCCTGGCGGCCCAACCAGTTTGCCAACCTGGCCAACCCGGAGATCCATTACCA
>JAFAHT010000149.1 GCA_019237095.1 Planctomycetaceae bacterium | reverse complement strand
GCCAGCTCAACTGTCAACCTGCCGATCCGCCCACGAGGCGGGAATGAGACAGTCCCGCGAAGAGTTGCTCCCTGCGCGCCTGAAACCTGGCGGTCAGTGGCGCTTGTGCGTAAAATGATGGAAACCTTTCAGTCCGCTTGCCTGGAGTCCGACTCGTGCTGCGTATCGTCAACTATCCCCACCCCGCGCTGCGGTATCCGTCACGGCCCGTGACCCAGATCGATGAGGATCTCCGGGCGACCGTCCAGCAGATGTTCAGCCTTATGTATGCCGCCAAGGGGGTGGGTCTGGCCGCTAACCAAGTGGCCCTGCCCTATCGCTTCTTTATCCTCAATATCACAGCGGAGCCGGAGCAGAAGGACCAGGAGCTGGTCTTCATCAATCCCCAGATCGTCAAGCGCCATTCCTCGATCGAGGACGAGGAGGGCTGCCTGAGCCTTCCCGGGCTCTACTCCAAGGTCCGCCGCGCCCGCAAGATCAAGGTGCAGGCCTTCAACCTTCTGGGAGAGCTGTTCGAATGCGAGGCCGAAGACCTGTTCAGCCGCGTCATCCAGCATGAAGCCGACCACCTCGACGGCAAGCTGTTCATTGACTACCTCGGCCCCCTGGCCCGCCACGCGCTGAAAGCCAAGCTGCAGGACCTCGAGACCCAGTTCCGCCAGGCCCAGGCCAGCGGCGAATATCCCCAGGACCGCGAGATCGTCACTCAACTCGACAATATCATGACCCTGCCTTCGCTTCTGCCGGTGCCCGCCGCCCAAGCCGCTCAGGCCTGATCGGGTCAACGAACGAGCGGGTGCTGGTTCCGAGTGGAGCGGTCCGAGAGAGCGAGCACGAGGCATGGCCACAGCCCCAGCAATCCGGATCATCGTACTTGGCACGGGCGACTTCGCCCTCCCCATGTTCGATCATCTCTGCGACACGGGACATCAGGTCGTGGCCCTCTTGACCCAGCCTGATCGGCCTCAAGGAAGAAAGCAGGAGCTGATCCCCAGCCAGATCAAGCAATCGGCCCTGGCGCGTGGAATCGCGGTCCTTCAGCCCGAGAACGTCAACGCCCAGGAGAGCCTGGAGCAGATCCGTCAGCTCGGCCCTGACCTTATTGTGACAGCGGCCTATGGCCAGATTCTCTCGCCTGACCTGCTGGCGATTCCAACCCTGGGCGGGATCAATCTCCACGGTTCGATCTTGCCCGCCTACCGCGGCGCTGCTCCGGTGGCGCGGGCCATCCAGCACGGCGAGACCGAGACCGGCGTCACGGTCATCCGAATCACGCCCCGGATCGACGCCGGCGGCATGATCGCCGTCGCCCGCACGCCGATCGGCGCCGATGAGACCGCGGGCGAGCTCGAACACCGCCTGGCCGCGCTCGGCGCCCCGCTCATTCCCCGGGCGATTGCGGCCATCGCGGCAAACACCGCGCGGATCACTGTCCAGGACCGATCGAAAGTGACCAGAGCCCCCAAGCTGAGCAAGGAAGACGGCTTCATCGATTGGTCTCTGCCCGCCCCGGCCATTCACAACCTCGTCCGCGCCATGCAGCCATGGCCCCTCTGCTCCACCACCTGGATCTCCAAGGACCCGTCCTCGAAGGGCCCTCTACGATTGATCATCCACCAGACGCGACCCGTTGAGAGCCCCGATCAAGGGCCGCCCGGCACCGTCGTCGAAGCCCACGCCGACGCCTTGATCGTGGCTGCCGGAGCTGCCGCCGTCCGCCTCCTGGTCCTCCAGCTCCCGGGCAAGAAGCCGGTGTCCGCCGCCGACTTCCTGCACGGCCACCATGTGCTGCCGGGAGACGCGATGAAGTCCTGAACGGGCCTTCATGTTTTGCACAAGTTGTCGATGCAAGCGGCATGCGGAGAAATCGGGAAACTTCCGATCCGGAGGCTGGGTATGTTGGTAGAGACCCTGTGAGCTCATGGATCGACGAGGATCCGGGCGGGGCAGGAAAAAATGCGCTTGATGATCCAAATCCCTGCGTTCCTTGAGATCCTTATCTCTTGTTTTCCCAGATCGAATGAGGTAGGATTCAGGTGGTGGGCAAGCCGGCCAGGTGGGGCTCCTAGAAACCGTAGCCCTTCTGGGTGGAGAACTGAAGGGAAGCTTGCCGGGCTGGTCGAGCGTATGCCGGATGTTTCGCCCACATGGTCTCCAGGGCGGACGGATTTCGCAAAGGGCCGAACACAACGCCCGGGACTTCGGGCCGGATGAAGAGATGCTCCAGGCGCTGGCGTGTGATTCTTGGGCGTCATCGAGCAAACTCCCGAACCTCGAAACCCGGTGATCGTGGCCCTCATCTCTCCAGGCGTCCAGGTCTGCCTCCAGTCTTCCTTCAACTGGTGGCGGATCGATGCGCCGCCGTAGCCCGCAAGGCCAAGCGTCAAGAGTGGGAATGCCTCCTCGGTAGATTCAACTGTCTTGACCCGGCATACCGAAAAAAACGGCTTTCCGTTTCCCCCAGGGCGATCCTTGGGGGTTTCTTTTTTCAGTTACCCGACATGAGCCGAAAACGTTCGACGGCTGAAGCTCGTGGAGCAAGATTTTCATCTGGTCGATCAATCGACAAGAGACTGTCGATATCAAACCCGTTGCAGATCGCTCTAGCCCGACTTTCGCGGGAAAGAATTAAGAGATAAAATCTCTATGTTCACTAGGCTATTTATTTTACGTTTGAGATATAACAATAGAGAAGATGCGCTCGAGTATTCGGTCGTTCTGCGTCGCCAAATCGAGCACCGATCAAAATAGTGACTAATTCTCACACTGTTTCCATTGCGTTACATAGTAAGATCTGATATGCTTTGCCTACTGTTCTTAATTTGTGCATCTTGGCTTGTTAATGCT
>JAFAHT010000109.1 GCA_019237095.1 Planctomycetaceae bacterium | reverse complement strand
ACGCGACGATCTCCTGAAGATCGGCGGTGTTGGCGCCGAACTGGCGGACCGGGTTGGCGTCGCGGTCGGCGGGGACGCAGACCATATGCATGTCGGAATGAACATCGATTCCGGCCGCGTCCGGGTTGATGACATGGAGCGCCGCCGAAACGGGGACGGGAAGCGACCTCTCACGTGACTTCCTGGGCTTGGCTGGCGTCTTGAGCTTGGTTGGCTTCTTGGGCTGTTCGTTTGGGACGACCATGGATGTCTCCGGTTCGCGGATGCGGGTGTTGAAACCACAAGGCGCCGCGAGCCAAGAGGGGTATCGGGGACGTTTGAAGTCTCCCCAACGGGATCAATACCACGCCGGGAAAACCCGGCATGGCAAGTCGCCAATGACAAGGTCGAAGCCTCTCGGGCCAAGCTCCACCTCGGGCAAGAAGCACCAAAGGGAATACGGCCACTGACACGCGTCACCAGACCGTAGAGTAGAGACAAGTAGCGATCACAACCAGATCTCCCAAACCAAAGTTCACGGGACGCGAGGGCGCCGCCGAAGGTGGCACGATAGGTTCCACCGCCGCTCCGATAGCTACCGGCTGGAGCGACCCAGTTGCCGGGTGGGAATTGCACCCACTGAAGATCAACACCTTTCCACGGCGCACAATCGGTCTGACCCCGAGGCCCGGTCGACCCCGAGGCCCGTGGGTCTGACCCCGAGGCCCGTGGACCCCGAGGCCCGTGGATCAGCTCGCGGTGGATGCCGTTCTCCGGCAGGGCCAGGAACTCCTCGATCGTCATCGGCGGGGAGTCTGCAACGAGGGTGAAATCGGCGACCGTGCTCATGGGATTGCTCGCGAGTCAAAAGGTGGGCCCGTTGTTCCTTTTCAACGACCTGACAACGTCTTCACTGCCTCAGACCAACCGAGACAAACTTCGTCTCGAGATAGGCGTCGAGGCCTTCGCTGCCCAGCTCGCGACCCATGCCTGATTCCTTCATGCCGCCGAAGGGGCATTGGGGCGTGGCGGGGACGGGATCGTTGATACCGATGACGCCGGCTTCCAGACCCTCGGCCATGCGGGTGGCGACGGTCAGATCGTTCGTGAAAACGTAGGCCGCCAGGCCATATGGCGTGTTGTTGGCCGCGGCGATGACGTCGTCGAGCTTATCGAAATCGAGTAGCGGCATGACCGGTGCGAATGGCTCCTCGGTCATGAGCTTCATTTCCCCATTCACCTCGCGGATGACTGTGGGCTCGAACCAGTAGCCCCTGTCAAAGCGTTTCGAGCGGCCGCCGCCGGTGAGGACCTTGCCCCCCTTGGTGCGGGCATCCTCGATGAGCGCCGAGGTCTTCTCGAGCGCTCGGGCCTCGAACATCGGGCCCACCTGAACCCCGGGTTCCAGGCCGTTGCCAATCTTCAGGCTTCTGGCCAGCTCCACCGCGGCGTCGGTGAAGTCCTTGGAGATCTTCTCGTGGACATAAAAGCGCGACGGGGCGATGCAGACCTGGCCATTGTTGCGGAACTTGCCAATCACCGCCGCCTGAGCCACCTGGTGGACGTCGGCGTCGGGGAAGACGATCAGCGGCGCGTGGCCACCAAGCTCGAGGCTCAGACGCTTGACCTGATCGGCCGAACGGCGGATCAACTCCTTGCCGACCTCGGTCGAGCCGGTGAAGCTGATCTTGCGGATTGAGGGATGCTCGAAGAAGGCGTCGGCGATCGGTCGGGCGGGACCGATCACGAGGTTGGCCACGCCGGGCGGAATGCCCGCGTCGGCCAGGCACTCGAAAATCAGAATCAAGGTGAGTGGCGTTTGTTCGGCCGGGCGGCTCACGACAGTGCAGCCCACCGCCAGCGCTGGGGCGATTTTGCGGCTGGGTAGGGCCGCTGGAAAGTTCCACGGGGTGATCGTGCCCACCACCCCCACGGGGTGCTTGATGGCGTAATGACGCTTGGCGACCTTCATCGGGGGGATGATCCGACCGTAGGAACGCTTGCCTTCCTCCGCGAACCACTCGAAGGTGTCGGCCGCGTGCAGGACTTCGAGCCTGGCCTCGGTGAGCGGCTTGCCCTGCTCCTGGGTCAGGGCGCGGGCAATCTTGTCGGCCCGCGCGCGCATCAGCTCGGCCGTCTGCTTGAGAATCTTGGCACGATCGTAAACCGACAGGGCACGCCAGGCCGGAAACGCACGCTCCGCCGCGGCGATGGCCCGATCGGCCTCGGTCCGCGTTCCATAGGCCACTTCGGCCAGGACCGACTCGTCGGCCGGATTGATCACCCTCAGCGTCTTGCCGTCCAGGGCATCACACCACGATCCATCGATAAACATGCGGGTCGGATACTCTGCCGCTTCTATCGCGCCTCTGGCCGTCGCCGTTGCCATGTCTAGCTCTCCGCCATGAAATCGTCCGAAATCTCTTCAGATCGCTTGCAAACAAGCTCTCCATCGCCACGATACCGCCCCGACTCCCACCGTTCAACGGGACCTGGTGCCCGAGTCAGGAACCAATAGAACGACTCGTTTTCAGGGTAAAGCTCGCGGTGTGAGCCAGAGGAATCCGTAGTCTGGGTTGGTCTGAAAGGCTGCCGTGACCTTTGATGAGGACGAAGACATCAAGTCGCGCATAATCCGCTCAACTGTTCGGGGGGAAAGATCCGATCGAAACCATCGGATACTTGGTTCCCATCAACCATCAGAGTGCATGTTCGCATGCCTCGCCTGTGAGTGGTTCTATGAACGTGAATGGATTCACGCATAAGCCGACACGAACCAGGACGGTTCGGTTGTTCCGAGTGGTTTTGGCGGGCGCCCTGATCCTTGGGGTTCAGCCCTTGCAAGCCGCGGCCACCAATGAGGCCTGGACGAATTTCCTGGCGGGGGGTCCCCAGACCTGGGCCACGACCCCTGCTCCGGCCTTCACACCTGCCATTGAAAGCAGAATCTGGCAGGTGCTCAATACCGACACCGCGGCGCAGGCGCTGTCCAATCCGATGATCGAGTATCTGGAGTGGCGTCGCAATCTGGATCCGACCCGGTTCACCTCCTACCACCCGAATCTCTCACCCGCCTTGGCGCAGTTATTGAGCTCTCCTTCTCTTCCCTCGAGCTCTGCTTCTCTTCCCTCGAACCCTCCTCCGCCCACCTCCACTCCTATCCCTGCGACGCCGACGGCTGCGCAGACGGTTTCTCCGCCGACAGTTCCGGAGCCGAGCTCCCTGCTGCTGACCGCCGCGATGACTGGTTGGGGCATCTGGTGGCGTCACCAACTTGCCAGGCAAAGCTCTCGGTCGGGGAGTCGTTCTGGTCCGCCCGCGGAAGATCGCTCAATGTCCTGAGCGATCAGAGCCCAACGGACGGCCGCAGCGAAAGCTCAGGCCTTGGCCGTTGCCTTGGCCGCCTTCCTGACGATCTCTTCCTGGAACCGCGAGGGGACCTTCTGATACTTGAGGAACTCCATGCTGAAGGAGCCCTTGCCCTGGGTTGAGCTACGAAGATCGTTGGAGTAGCCAAACATTTCGGCCAGGGGCACCTCGGACGTGATGACCGTATAGCCCTGGCGGCTCTCGGTGCCGAGAATGATCCCGCGCTTGGAAGAAAGGGCGCCTGTGACCGGCCCCTGGAACTCGGTCGGGATCTCGACCTCGACCTTCATAATCGGCTCGAGGAGCACCGGATCAGCCTTCTTGAACGTTTCACGGAAGCAGTCGCGGGCGCAGATCTCGAAGGCCATGGTCGACGAGTCCACGTCGTGGTACGACCCGTCTTCCAGCCGCATGTGCACACCGATGACCTCGTAGCCGGCCACGGGCCCCTTGTGCATTGACTCGCGGAACCCCTTCTCGACCGAGGGAATGTACTCCGAAGGAATGCGGCCGCCGGTGACCTTGTTCTCGAATACGAAGGGTTCGGGTGCCTGAGGCTCCAGCGGGATCAGCTTGCCCACGACGTGGGCGTACTGGCCGGAGCCGCCGGTCTGTTTCCTGTGCTTGTAGTTGAACGGCGTCTCGCGGGTCGGCGCCTCGCGATAGCTAACCTTGGGAGCGCCGACGGTGCATTCGATCTTGTACTCGCGGCGAATTCGCTCGACGTAGATCTCGAGGTGAAGCTCGCCCATGCCCGAGATGATCGTCTCATTGGTCTCCGGGTCAACGTGCACCCGGAATGTGGGGTCCTCGCGCATGAACCGGTTCAGGGCCTTGGAGAGCTTGTCGTAATCGGACCGCTTCGCCGGCTGGATGGACAGATCGATGACCGGCTTGGCCGCAAAGATGCTCTCGAGCGACACATTCGTACCTTCGGAGCAATACGTGTCGCCGGTAGCGCACTCCAGGCCCATCACGGCTACGATATCACCGGCGGACGCAGAATCGATGTCTTCTTTCTGGTCGGCGTGCACGCGCAGAATCCGGCTGATCCGCGCCCGCTTGCGCTGTCGCGCATTGAAGTAAAAGGTTCCTTTGGACAGCGTTCCCTGGTAGATCCGCATGTAGGTGACCTGACCGAACGATTCCTCGACCAGCTTGAACGCCATGGCCACAAGCGGTGCGTCGGGGTCGGCGGCCAGGGGAATCTCGGCCATGCCGTTGTCATTGTCCCTGGCGAAGATCTCGCGATCGAGCGGGGAGGGGAGGTAGCGGCAGATGGCGTCCAGGAGCGGCTGGACTCCTTTGTTGCGATAGGCCGAACCGACCATTACCGGACAGAATTGCTGGGCGATCGTCCCCTCGCGGATCGTCTTGTAAATCAGGTCGAGCGGAACATCAACCTCCTCCAGAAGCAGTTCCATAATCTCGTCGGAGACCATGGAAAGCGCCTCGAGCATCCCCTGACGAGCACGCTCGGTGGCCTCGACCAGATCCGCCGGGACTGGCTCGGTACGGACGTCCTCGCCGTTGTCGCCGTCGAAGTAAATGGCCTGGCGTTCGATCAGGTCGATCACGCCCTGGAAGTCCGACTCGGCCCCGATCGGCAACTGGAGCGGTATCGCCGTCAGATTGAGCTTGGTCTCGAGCTGCTGGATCACGTTGGCCGGATTGGCGCCGGTGCGATCCATCTTGTTGATGAAGGCGATTCGAGGAACGGCATACCGTTTCATCTGGCGATCGACGGTGATCGATTGCGACTGGACGCCAGCCACGGCGCAGAGGACCAGCACAGCTCCGTCGAGCACGCGGAGCGACCGCTCGACCTCCACGGTGAAGTCGACGTGGCCCGGAGTGTCGATGATGTTGATCGTCTTGTCGTGCCAGTGGACCGTGGTCGCAGCCGAGGTGATCGTGATCCCTCGCTCCTTCTCCAGCTCCATGTGGTCCATCACGGCCCCTTCACCCTTGACCTCCTTGATCACGTGGGTGCGACCCGTGTAATAGAGCATGCGCTCCGTCAGTGTGGTCTTGCCCGAGTCGATGTGGGCGGAGATTCCGATGTTTCGATAGTTTCTCAGGTTTTCCATGGTCAAAATACACTCAGCCCGCAAATCAAAGGGTGGAACGCCCTTCGTTTGAGCCACGAACCACACGACAAGTTGGTGAAGCCCGGGAATCCTTAACCCGCAGTTCCAGCTCGGGTTGGAAGGCATGCCGGAGAGTCAGGACGGAGGCACACCAAAAAACCGCCGATCAGGTAGCCTAATCATTTTTGGTGTGGAGCATGAGAAAAGTCCAAGTAGGCCAGATGTTAAAAGGTAAATCATCTTAACAAGTAGAGGCTCTCAGTCAAGTCTCTGCATTATCCCACACCATGATTGCGAGTCACAATGTTGGTCGGCCATCATATGCGGAGGGATGGATTGCGGAGGGAAATTGCTCCGAAAATTGTTCGTGCGCAATTGTGGGCCGGGCCTGGGCCCGATATTATCCATTCTGGGAACGCTGCCTACTTTGACGCGTCCTGGTGCGATCCCCTGGGGTGGTCCTCAAGGAGCGCGGCAATCGTGGCCTTGGCTGCTGGCAGCCGCTTTCAGAGTCGAGAACTCAACCACGTGCCAGAACCATCCGGAATCCGTTCGCGAGAACCAAGGAATGCCTGGTATGATGGAATTCTACCAACAAAGTTTTCGGGCCGCCTCACCTATGCAACGTTATCCGCGGTCGTTGCGTGTGTCGGTCGGGTCCCCGATCTCTGGCATCGTGTGAGCGGGCGGAGGAATAAGCTGTGCTCGATCGCATCTGGGCGCCGTGGAGGGCACAGTATATCCGAGAATCGGCGCAGGCGGATGGCAATTCGTCCTGCTTTTTTTGTCACGGCCTGAACGGGGTTGATGATCGGGGAAACCTCCTGGCCTGGCGGCGTCCCCATTCCGTGGTTGTCTTGAATCGATTTCCTTACAACAATGGACATCTCCTGGTAGCACCGCGAGTTCATCAAGGGCGAATCGACGACCTGTCAGGTCCCGATCTCTTGGAACCGATCGAAACGGTGCAGCGGATGGTGGCCATTCTCAATCGGATGCTGCGGCCGCAGGGTTACAACATCGGTTTGAATCTGGGGAAAGCCGCGGGGGCGGGCCTTCCCGGCCATCTCCACTGGCATGTCGTGCCGCGGTGGGATGGCGACACGAACTTCATGCCTGTGCTCGGGCAAACGAAAGTGCTCGTGGAGAGCCTGCACGAATTCTACGATCGTCTGGTCGAGGAAATCCGCGCGGAGGATGATTCTACCCCCCTGGTATCCTGAGTGGGACGTGAGCTTTATCTGATTCCCAGTACTTCACGACCTGACGGTCCACAGAGAGGTGATTCGACCATGCTCTTAATCCTGATCCGGGCCGTTTTCTTCGTGGTGATCGCCGGCCTTGGAGTCAAGATGGCCAGGATCGTCGGGGAGAATCAGCTTGCCAATCCGTATATCATATTCACCGGTGTGATGATCGGCGCGATCACGATTGTCGCTGGCGACTTGAAGACTCCGCGCAAGCGAATTCAGACCGTCTCCGCACTTTATTTCGGAGTGATCGTCGGACTTTTCCTGAGCAATCTGATCAACGACGCGATCCAGCCGGCCATGCAACTCTACCTGGATCCCAGGTTGCACAGGCCGCTCACCAGCACCTTCATGATCTTCGTGTGCTACATCTGCGTGTCGACACTACTTCAGACCAAGGATGACTTTCGGTTCATTATTCCGTATGTCGAGTTCGCCAGGGAAGTCAAGGGCTCGCGTCCCCTGGTGCTGGACACCTCGGTGATCATTGACGGCCGGATCGCCGATGTGGCGGAAACCAATGTGATCGATCAGCCGATGGTCGTGCCCCGCTTTGTCTTGCAGGAGTTGCAGAACATCGCCGACAGCTCCGACAAGCTGCGACGCAACCGGGGCAGGCGCGGCCTGGATATCCTCAACCGCCTTCAGAAATCCCCGGGTATCGAGGTCCGTATCCACGACGGCGAGATTCCCGAGCTGGCCGGAGTGCGGGAGGTCGATCAGCAACTGGTAATCCTGGCCAAGCATCTCGGCGGCAAGGTCGTCACGAACGACTACAATCTGAACAAGATCGCCCGGCTCCAGGGAGTGGAAGTCATCAACCTGAACGACCTTGCCAACGCCATGAAGCCGATTGTCCTGCCTGGCGAGAACCTCACCGTCAAGCTGATCAAGAAGGGCGAGGAGCAGGGTCAGGGTGTCGGATATCTCGACGACGGCACGATGGTGGTGGCCGAGCAGGGTTCCTATCACCTGGGCGAGACGGTGCGGCTCGCCGTCACCAGTGTCCTCCAGACGAGCGCCGGGCGGATGATCTTCGGTCGCATGGAGCCGATGCCGCTGGGCAAGGGCGGCAACCACGTGAACGCCACAACCCACCAGGAAAACCCGTCACCGGCTGCGGGGCGGCCCCACAATGTCTGATCGGCAGCGTGCCGGGCCCGGGCGTCAAGCCCTTCGGGCCGCGGGCGCATCGGAGTCTTTGTCCCCGCCGTCATACGGGGTTTTGCACCAGTGGCAAACCAGGACTGCCCCGCATTCGGGACATTCCAGGGCCGCCTCGGCCTGCGAGAGAGCCTCGTTAATGCTGCTGGGAGGGCGGCTTGTAGGGTGTTCTGCACGACTCGCAGATCAGGAGGCGCTCGCAGTACGCGCATTCGATCATGGGACTCCCCCCCTACTCTCGATGAGTGGTTGAAACCGGGATGCTCCCCCAAGAAAAGCATGGGCAAGAGGCCCGTGCCAAGTGCCAAGAGATCCATGGCGTGGTCTTCCAGGCCAGGGAGGGAAGCGACATGGCCAGCCTGCCCGTGCCGCAGGCGGAAGCGAACTGACCTCAGCGGATGGCTCGTTCCGTCCTGAGGCATCGCCCTATCTGTCTGACCGCCTGGCGCAGCCGGTGAGCGTTCTCCACCAAAGCCACCCGCAGACAGCCCTCACCGCTCTCGCCAAAACCGCGGCCGGGACTGACGACCACATTCGCATCCTCGAGCAGTTTCATAGCGAAATCGATCGAGCCCATCTGGGATTTCCAGGGTTCGGGCATGGGCGTCCAGACGAACATGCCAGCTTGCGGTGTCTGAGGTTCCCAGCCCAGCCTGCGCAATCCGCGGAGCAGGACGTCGCGTCGCTGCTGGTATTCGACCACTTGCGCCAATCGGCCCTCTTCGCCGTGCCTCAAGGCCACGATCGCGGCGACCTGGACCGCCTGGAAGATTCCATAGTCGTAGTAGCCCTTGATCGCCTTGAGGGCGCCGAGCATGTCGCGGTTCCCCGCGGCGAATCCCACGCGCCAGCCGGCCATGTTGAAGCCCTTGGACATCGTGGTGAACTCGCAGCCGACGTTCTTTGCTCCCTTGGTTGAGAGGAAGCTCGGCGGCTGGCAGCCCTCGAAGCCGATATCGCCATAGGCGAAGTCGTGGATAACGAAGAAGTGATACTTCTTGGCCAGGCCGACGATCTCCTCGAAGAAGGCCTGATCGACGACCGTGGCCGTCGGGTTGTGCGGGTAGTTGAGGACCAGGATCTTGGGCCTGGGGTACAGGCTCTCGCAGACCCGCGCGATATTGGTCAGGAACAACTGGGAATCGCGGATATCCAGCGAGATCACGTTGGCTGACGCCAGCGCGACGGCGTGAATGTGAATCGGAAAGCTGGGCGCCGGGACAAGCGCCGTATCCCCTGGACCGAGCAGGGCCAGACACATGTGGCTGAACCCCTCCTTGGAGCCGATCGTCGCGACGACTTCCTGGTCGGGGTCCAGGCTGACCCCAAATCGGCTCTCGTACCGCACGGCGACTTCGCGACGCAGGTTGTACACTCCGTTGGCCACGCTATAGCGGTGGTTGCGTGAGTCGCGCGCGGCCTCGCAGAGCTTGTCGATGACCCACTCCTCGGGCGGGTCGGTGGGGTTGCCCATGCCCAGGTCGATGACATCGATCCCCGCTTTTCGCTTGCGGTACTTCAGTTCGTTGATCCGGCCAAAGAGGTACGCCGGCAGGTTACGCACCCGAGGCGCGACCTCGAGGTCGTAATGCTCGATCGACTCATGCTCCTCCGAGCCCGGATTGGTCTTGGGATCAATCATCGCCAACTTGGTCCTTCGAGCAACCTCGAGGAAAACTGCACTAGCTTTATGATACCGGCGGCAACGCCTCTTGGCACTGGTATCTTCGGATTTGCCGATCCGTCGTCCGCGGCTTCGCGGCCGAACGCGGGAGCTGGCTAACTCGATCGGGACTGCTCATGCTCAGCGCCGAGCCCGGAGGATCGTCAATCTTTGCCGATCCCAGCGATCGCGCGGAGATCAAAGTCGGGGAAAGCTTCCCTTCGGGCGAGATCTTCACAATATGGGCCGCCCGTCAGGCCGATACACGGAGTACCACCAGGAGGACCTACCCGACCTCGTGACTGGCTCCTCGATTGGCCCCGCGGAACCGGGTCACTCCGGATTATTGATAAAAGAGGGACGGCCCGGAAGTGATTCCGGACCGTCCCTTTCTTGAGAACGCGAGCCCTGGGCGGTGAGGTCCGATCTTGCCCGGGTCAAACTCGCCGAGCGACGAAGCTCACTTTTTCGTCTTGGAAAGCGTCACGAACCTTCCGGCGTTCTTGCCGGACTGCACGTAGAACGAGAGTTCGTCAGTCTTCGAAGCCAGGTCCTGGAACTCCTTGACGGTGGAAAGCGGCTGGATCTTGCGGTCGCGAACCACCTTGGTGATCACATCGCCTTGCTTGATTCCTTCGGCGTCGGCGCTGGATCCCTCCTTCACCTCGCTGACCAACAGCCCCTTGATGCCCGCGGGCAGATCGAGAGACCTGGCCAGTTCGGCAGTCAGAGGCTGGACATCGAAACCGAAATCATTGATCGCGGTCTTGGCCGGCTCGGCCGGCTTTGATTCCCTCTCCTGATCAGTCTCCCGCTCGAGGTCGAAGACGACATTCTCGGCCGGGGCAGGAGTGATGGTCGTCGATTGCCGCTTGCCCTCGCGGTAGTAGGCGATCTCGTAGGACTTGCCAACGGGGCTCGACGCCACCTTCAAGCGGAATGTCGGCCTGCTGGTGACCTTCTCGCCGGCGAAGCCCACGATGACGTCGCCCTGCTTGAGGCCGGCCTTCTCGGCGGGACTGCCAGGGACAACCTCATCGATCAGGATTCCCTTGGTCCCGGGCTCGAGACCAAGCTGTCTGGCAAGTACCGGCGTGAGCACGCCGAGCTTGATGCCGATCCGCGCCCGATGCACCTTGCCGTCCTTGATGAGCTGGTCAGCCACGTTGGCCGCCATGTCGATCGGCACGGCAAAGCCGATTCCATCATTGCCGCGGCCGCCGGTGACGATGGCCGAGTTGACGCCGATGACCTCTCCGCTCATGTTCACAAGCGGACCGCCCGAATTGCCCGGGTTGATCGGCGCGTCGGTCTGGAGGAACGACTCGTACTCGTTGATTCCCACCTCGTTACGCTCGGTCGCCGAGATGATTCCCGTGGTCACGCTCTGGCTGAGCTCGAAAGGAGAGCCGATCGCCATGACCAGCTCGCCGACCTTGAGTTTGTCGCTGTCGCCTCGGGGCAGAGGCGGGTAGCTCGTGTTCTCCACCTTAATCACGGCCACGTCGGCCTTGGCGTCGGTTCCCACCACGGTCGCGACCGCCTCGGTCCCGTCATGGAAGGCCACGGTGATCTTCTCGGCCGATTCCACCACATGGTTGTTGGTCAGGATGTGCCCGTGGTTGTCATAAACAAAGCCTGAGCCGGTCCCTTGCCCACGTCCGCCAAACTGCTCCCGCTCCGGCGCTCCTTCGGGACCGAAGAACCGTTTGAGCATCTCCTCCAGGTCCTTCAGATCCTTCGGGCTGTTCGGATTCGGATTGCGGCCGCCAGGGCCCGGGAACGGGAAGCCCCGGAAGTTCGGTAGCCGCCCGGCTTTCCTCTGGATGCTGATCTGAACCACCGACGGCCGCACGAAATCGGCGACCGACTCGAACGCCTGGGACAGGGCTTGTACCGTTTTTTGACTCTCCGGCGAAACGTTCGGGGCGGCGGGCATGCGCCGGAGAACTCCCGACGAACTGACCAGGGCCGCAGTAGAAACCAGAATCGCGACCCAAGCTACTGGATTACGTTTCATTCGCTCTTGATCTCCTGTTCTACGATGTCCATCGCACGACCGAGGCAACGACAGATCGAAACGTCACCCGGGCAATCATTTTGATCGATTGCCGCGATCAGCGATTTCGACCGGCCCCAGGTCGACCTGGTTTCACCGTCCTGGACTAGACACATCAACCTCTGAACTGAACGGGACTTCGGGCAAGCAAGCCAGGACCCGATCAGGGAAATTCCTGGAGGTACTTCCTCTGTACGAAGCAACTGTTGAGAAGGTTGGGTGGATTTTCCCGGTTCAATGACCCAGTTCCCGCGTGTTTGCCTGATCGGGCTTTTGTTCACCCCTGCAGGCGTCTCGGACAGACCGGGCGCGGCAATCTGTTGCAAGCCATGTCCGGAGTCCTCGATGGCGACCGGAGTCGAATGCCGTGCAGGAATCGCGTCGTGCTCGCCTGTAGACGCATTCGTTACTCTACTGAAAGAATGGGAAACGTCGCCAGTTTTTCCGGTCTTTTTTGAGAGTGATAGGCGTGATCGATCCCCGAAACCTGGCTCCCGAGGTCTTTATGCAGCGGGCGCTGGCCTTGGGCGTCGGCCCGGAAATTGTCCGCCGTTTGCTGTCGGCGATTGTGGCCAGGGGAGTTCACGACCCCGCCGCGTGGGGGCGCGACTGCCAGATCCCCCGGCGCTTAATTGACGCCATTGGCAACCTGTCGCGACTCGAACTCGAGCATTCCGTTGTCTCCGGAACCGACGGGTTCCAAAAACTCCGCTTCAGGACGCACGACAGTCTCGCCGTCGAGACCGTGATCATCCCGCTGCACAAACCTGGCGCAGTCAGCATTTGCCTTTCTTCCCAGGTCGGCTGCGTCATGTGCTGCCAGTTCTGTGCGACGGCGCGGATGCCCCGCCGACGCAGCCTGGAGACCTGGGAGATCATCGACCAGTTCATCCAGGCACGCCACCTTGCAAGGAGCACGGGCCGGCGCGTCACTGGGGCTGTGTTCATGGGCATGGGCGAACCGTTTCTGAATTACGAGCGTGTACTCGCGGCCGCCGAGCTGCTCCGCTGCCCGTTCGGCGCCTCGATCGCCGCCAAGACGATCACGATCAGCACGGTAGGACTTGTACCCGAGATCGACCGGTATACCGATGAGGGACACAAGTACCGCCTGGCCATCAGCTTGGGCGCTGCAACCGACGCCAAGCGAGCGCGCCTCGTGCCGCTGGCCGCCCGCACTCCCGTGGCCGCGGTCATGGCGGCCGCGCGGCGGCATGCACAGGCCCGGCAGGACCGGGTGACCCTGGCCTACGTTTGCATCTCGGGAGAGAACATGGGTCAGGACGATGCCCGAGCCCTGGGTGAGCTGATCGGTGATACACCCGTTCGGCTCGATCTCATCGAGGTGACCGATCTCACCGGCCGCTTTCACCCACCGACTGCCGATGAGCTGCGCTCGTTCCGCGATGCGCTGACGCGGCATGTCGGCCAGCCAATAGTGCGCCGCTATTCGGGCGGCAAGGATATTCGGGCCGCATGCGGAACACTGGCGGGTGAGCTGATCGAGGAGACAGGCGGCGGTGCGGCAAATCCGCGGCATCGATGACTCGGCGCCGGACCGTCCCTGTCCGATTGACTTCGATTAAGCTTCAGCTAAGCTTCAGAATTGACGGGAATGGGCTCGGCGGCTCAGGTCATGACGTAGGGCTGAGATCAATTCGACCAGCGGCTCCATGTAACTGCGAAGCGGAGCCTGGTCAGAAATCCAGGATTCGGCATGGGGAAGAGGCTCGAAGATGCGCCGGCCATGCCGCGTGGTTCGCGTGACAACGCCCTTGTCGACCAGGAACAGGAGAATTGCGGCTGCATGACGGAGCGTCACGCCCGACCAGCGGTCAGACCGGCAGAGGTCGTTTTCGAGGTGCAGACCGACGTACCTCGTAGTCTCTTCGAAAAGCGCTGCGAGATGCTCGTCATTGCGATGGGTGCGGTAGTGAGCAAGCCGCCCGGTCCAGGTCTCACGAAATTTGCAAGCGAGTGGTTTAATCACGGAATCCCAAGCCCTCAAGGTCTTCTTGTGGTCGAGCGCCGCAAACCGAGTGGCACCCATCCTTTTACTAGATTATTATATTTACCCCGACAAGACCCAGGTTGCGAAGATCCAACATCGTGGTGAACCGGGTCACTTCCCGCCCGGGTCCGTCGGAGGACGAGCCGGCCCGCTCCCTGTGCCAGGGGGGCTTTCTCTTTGACACTGTCTCAGCGATCGACTATGTTCAGACTCCGCAAGTTGAGGGACTTTTAGACGATCGGAATCGGACAGGATGCGTGGCTGCCAGATGGAATTCCCGATTCCGACGGCCTGGCGTCTCACTTCAATTCGGAAATGCGTTGACTCATGTTCTCACTCCTTGCCAGGCTGGTCCAACGTCACTCCTGGTTCGTGGTGCTGGTCTGGGCGGTTGTGGCTTTTCTGCTTTTTCGGTACGCGCCGCCTTGGGACCAGGTGACCAAGGACGACGACGTCCGCTTCTTTCCCCACGACTCTCCCAGCGTCATCGGCCAGGATTTGCTCGAGCGAGGTTTCCCTCAGGACGCTGCAAGCTCCCAGTTCGTTGTGATTTATGAACGGAGCAACGAACCGCTGACGGCGGCCGATTTCGACCTGGTCGAGGAGCGAGCCGCCGACTTCTACAAGTTCAGCCAGGCGAACCCTGAGCTGGGGGTCAAGAAGCTCGACACCCACAGGTCGCCCGTGATCGGACCGCGCTTGATCGGCAAAAGCGCCGAGGGACCGGGTCAGGCGGTGCTCACGATCGTCTCGCTGCGGGGTACCTACCTGTCCAAGAAGACGCGGGTCGCAGTGGACCGGATTCTCGAGTACCTCCAGACCAGCCCCCCGCTGCCTCAGGGCCTGCGTCGGGTGGTCACCGGGTCTGCGGTCGTCGGCCATGACATGAACACCGCAGCCAACCAGAGCATCGAAAGCACCACCAGGACAACCGTCCTGCTCGTCGTGGTGATCCTGCTGATTGTCTATCGCTCTCCGCTCCTGGCAATGATCCCACTTCTGACGATTGCCCTCTCGGTGGTTGCGTCCCTGAAGGGAATTGCCTTGCTGACGGAGGTCCCCGGAATCACCTTCCAGGTGATCAATATCACGCGCGTTTTTGTGGTTGTCGTGCTCTTCGGGGCCGGTACCGACTACTGCCTGTTCCTGATCGCCCGCTATCGAGAGGAACTGAGGCGAGGCCGATCGCGGGCCGACGCGCTGCGTGAAGCGATCATCCAGGTCGGCGCGGCCCTGATCGCCAGCGCCGGGACGGTGATCGTCGGCTTGGGAATGCTCTACTTCTCGAGCTTCGCCAAGATCCAGTACACGGGGCCCGCGATCGCACTGAGCCTGACGGTGGCCCTCGTCGCCGCGCTGACGCTGGCGCCGGTGTTGCTTTCATGGCTGCGGGGAGCGATCTTCTGGCCGTTCAAGCCACCGCACCACGAGAAGGGTGCCGATCCCGAGGCGGAGAGCCTGAAGCAGATCCCCATGACGGGTTTCTGGATCCGCGTCGCAGATCTCGTTGTCAAGTATCCGATCACGATCCTGACCTTCTGCCTGGCCGGCCTGATTCCGCTGGCGATCATCGGTGCCCAGACCAAGGCCAACTACAGCCAGCTCGCTGACCTGGACCCGGACCGGCCCAGCGTCATCGGCGCCGGTGTCATCCGCCGCTATTTTGCAGTCGGCGAGCTCAGTCCGACGGTGGCCCTCGTCGATAACCCAAGAATCGACTTCCGGTCGCCGGCCGGGCGCGACGCCGTCCAGGAAACGAGCCGCCGACTGATGTCCATCCCGGTCGTGGCCGAGGTCCGCTCGCTGTCCCAGCCGCTCGGCAAGCCGCCAGTTCCCGACAAAGATAAGACGTTCCTCGAACGCCTTGCCGACCAGGCCATGCGCGCGGCCGCCGACTCTCGTTACGTCAGCACCAATCCGCTCAACAAGGCAGATCTCAACCACATCACTCGGTTCGACATCGTCTTCCGGTCCGATCCCTTCGCTCAAACGAGCCTGGAATCGCTGCAGGACGTGCGGGAGGTCTTGAACGCCGCAACCCGACCCGGCGAGCCACTGCACGGTTCGGCTGAGATCGGCTTGGCCGGGTCCACCTCGGCGGTCAACGACCTCAAGGACGTGACCACCAGCGACCAGCAGCGGATGTACATTTTGGTCACGCTGGGGGTCTACGCCATCCTGGTAGCTCTCTTGCGCCGGCCGGGGATCTGCCTTTACCTGATTCTCACGGTTGTGCTGGGCTATCTGGCGTCGCTGGGCGTCACCGACCTGGTCTTCCGGTCGCTCCATCACGGTACCGAGCCCTGGGGCGGCCTGGACTGGACGGTCGGTTTCTTTCTGTTCGTGATCCTGGTCGCCGTGGGCGAGGATTACAACATCCTGCTCATGGCCCGCGTGATCGAGGAAGAGGAACAGCACGGCATCACCGAGGGAACGCGCCTGGCCGTCGCGCACACCGGCGGCATCATCAGCTCGTGCGGCCTGATCATGGCCGGCACGTTCGGTTCCATGCTCACCGGCACCTTGACCTCGTTGCGCGAGCTGGGCCTGGCCCTGGGTCTGGGAATCCTGCTTGACACTTTCCTCGTCCGTCCGGTCCTCGTCCCCGCCTTTGTCGTCGTCATGGATCGTGTCCGGGCTGCGCGGCGGGCGGAGCAGCTCGCTCGCAAAGCGGCCGCCGCCGCTGAGAAACCCGACGTCAACCCGAAGCCTTTCGACGAGGCCAGCGATCAGGAAGAGAGCGACAGCCGGCTCCACCCCGAGGCCATCGACTCCTGCCTGGGCCAGTTTTACGACGAGCCGTGAGTCGACGGTTGGCACGCAAGACGACCCCGAGAGAACCGACCAGTCAGTCACTCCTCGTCGAACACGCATCGACCCAAGAAAAAAAAACGCACACGACCGGCCAACCGCGAAGCATGGCATTTCACAGAAAAAAACCAACTCTTCACCGGTACTGAACGGGCGTGTGGCAGAGAAAAGTAGAGATTTCTGGAGTTCCGACAGCCATCAAGGCTCGCGTGGCGACGGCCGCCACGGCTGCCCACCCCGCTGCGCGTGGGCCCGGGTCTTGGCCCGCGCGGCGACCGGTTTCGTCCTTGACACCTTTTTCTGCCGCCTTCTCCTCTATGTTGTTCACGAACACCCCTGCTATATTGGCATTATGTTACGAGATTCCAGCTTTTCTCAGAAGTACACTCGGTCGTAAGAAGGAGGAGCCGCAATGGCAATAGCTGTGAAGGCCGATGGGGCGCAGAAGAGTCGCTGGTCCGCCGGCGTTACGCCGTACGCCGAAATGGGTTACTACAACGCCGACTATGAGCCAAAGGATACCGACATCCTGTGCGCGTTCCGGCTTGTGCCGCATGACGGTGTCGAGCCGATCGAAGCGGCCGCCGCGGTGGCGGGCGAGTCCTCAACCGCTACGTGGACCGTGGTCTGGACCGACCGCCTGACCGCGCACGAACACTACCAGGCAAAGTGTTACCGCGTCGATTCCGTGCCAGGTACCGATCAGTACATTGCCTACATCGCCTACGACCTGGACCTTTTCGAAGAGGGCTCGATCGCCAACCTGACCTCGTCGATCATCGGCAACGTGTTCGGCTTCAAGGCGCTCAAGTCCCTGCGTTTGGAGGACATGCGCATCCCGCCGCACTACGTCAAGACCTTTCAAGGTCCGCCGCATGGCATCGTGATGGAGCGCGAGTACCTCAATAAATACGGCCGCCCGCTGCTCGGCGCGACGACCAAGCCGAAGCTCGGCCTCTCGGCGCGCAATTACGGGCGCGTGGTCTTCGAGGCGCTGCGCGGCGGCCTGGACTTCGTGAAGGACGACGAGAACATCAACTCGCAGCCGTTTATGCGCTGGCGCGACCGGTTTCTGTACTGCATGGAGGCGGTCAACAAGGCCGCGGCTGCCACCGGCGAAATCAAGGGCCATTACCTCAACATCACCGCTGGCACGATGGAGGATATGTACGAACGGGCCGAGTTCGCCAAGGATCTGGGCAGCGTGATCATCATGATCGACCTGACGATCGGCTACACGGCGATCCAGTCGATGGCGAAGTGGGCGCGTAAGAATGGCCTGATCCTGCACTTGCACCGCGCCGGCCACGGCACCTACACCCGCCAGAAGACCCACGGCGTCAACTTCCGCGTGATCAGCAAGTGGATGCGCCTGGCGGGGGTCGACCACATCCACGCCGGCACGGTCGTCGGCAAGCTGGAGGGTGACCCAAACGCCGTGCAGGGTTACTACAACACGCTGCGCGAGAACAAGCTCGACCCGAACCCCACGCAGGGGCTGTACTTCGAGCAGGACTGGGCGTCGATGCCGGGGACGATGCCGGTGGCGTCGGGCGGCATCCACGCCGGGCAGATGCACCAACTGCTGCACTACCTGGGCGAGGATGTCGTGCTCCAGTTCGGTGGCGGCACGATCGGCCACCCCGACGGCATCGCCGAGGGCGCGACGGCCAACCGCGTGGCGGTGGAGGCGATGATCCAGGCACGCAACGCGGGCCGCGACTACCTGAACGAGGGGCCCGAGATCCTGGCCCGCGCCGCCCGCTGGTCGCCTGCGCTCGCCAAGGCGCTGGAGACGTGGAAGGACATTTCGTTCGACTTCACGTCGATGGATGTGCCGGATGCTGTTGTCACACCTACGTTCTGAATCAAAGTTGGAAAAAAGAGGAATGCGATGAGAATTACCCAGGGCACCTTCTCGTACCTGCCCGA
Source organism: Planctomycetaceae bacterium (assembly GCA_019237095.1). Taxonomy (GTDB): domain Bacteria; phylum Planctomycetota; class Planctomycetia; order Isosphaerales; family Isosphaeraceae; genus Aquisphaera. The sequence continues at coordinate 7,960 of JAFAHT010000109.1, read as the reverse complement.
CTTCACCGATGACGACATCACGGCGCAGGTGCAGTACTGCCTGGACAACGACTGGCCGCTCTCGATCGAGTACACTGACGACCCGCACCCGCGCAACGTCTACTGGGACATGTGGGGTCTGCCGATGTTCGACTTGAACGACGCGGCGGCGATCATGTACGAGCTGAACCGCTGCCGCGAGGCGTTCCCGAACCACTACATCCGTATCAACGGCTACGATCGGCGCTACGGCCGGCAGACCACCGCGCTCAGCTTCATCGTACAGCGGCCAAAGGAGGAGCCAGGCTTCCGCGTCGAGCGCCAGGAGTTCGCAGACCGGCAGGTGAAGTACACAATCCATGCGTACGCGACGGACCGGCCGTCGGGGATGCGCTACGAGTCTTGATCCCTGGACAAGGAGCCGCGGAAATGCTGGGATGTAACCGTGGGGTGATTGTGTAGCAGTGCGCGCTCCTTGTCACCTGGTCTGCTTGTCCGAACTGCAAGAGCAAGCAAAATGCTTATGAGCACCGAAGAAGTGGCTGTCGAAGAAACATTGATCAACCTCGACGGGGTCTACCGGGAGTCGAACATACAGCAGATCCTCGACGATCTGGACCGCGAGCTGGTGGGGCTGGTGCCGGTCAAGACGCGCATCCGCGAGATCGCCTCGCTGCTGCTTATCGCGCGGCTCCGTGAGCAGTCTGGATTGAGTACCGAGGGGCCCACGTTGCACATGTGCTTCACCGGTCGACCCGGCACCGGCAAGACCACTGTGGCGATCCGGATGGGGAAAATCCTGCACCACCTCCACTACGTCCGCAAGGGCCATCTGGTGGTGGCGACGCGCGACGACCTGGTCGGCCAGTATGTCGGCCACACCGCGCCGAAGACCAAGGAGATCGTGAAAAAGGCGATGGGCGGCGTGCTGTTCATTGACGAGGCTTACTACCTCTACCGCCCCGACAACGAGCGCGACTACGGCCAGGAGGCGATCGAGATGCTGCTCCAGGTGATGGAGAACCAGCGCGACGACCTGGTGGTGATCCTGGCCGGCTACAAAGAGCGCATGGACACCTTCTTCCAGTCGAATCCGGGTTTTCGCTCGCGGATTGCGCACCATATCGAGTTTCCGGATTACACACTCGACGAGCTGATGGCGATCGCCGAGCTGATCTTGCGCCGGCAGATGTACTCGTTCGACGCAGAATCACGGAATGCGTTCGCCGAGTACTTATCGCTGCGGGTCCAGCAGCCGTACTTCGCCAACGCGCGCAGCGTCCGCAACGCCATCGACCGCGCCAAGCTGCGCCAGGCTGGCCGATTGGTCCGCCACGGCGGCGTGGTCCCGCGCGAGGAGCTGGCACGAATCGACGCTGACGATATCCGGCAGAGCAGGGTGTTTCAGGGCGGAATCGATAGCTAGTCGTCAGTTGCCAGTCGTCACCAGAAACGGACGACTGATGACTGGCGTACGGCTTCGCGGGGTTGTCTCCGCCCGGAAAAAAAGAGGGGAGGAAGCAAAAGGTGCTTCCTTCCCTCTTTGAGTTCAAGGGACGGATTGTCGGGATCGCTGAGATCAGGAACCGGCCGGGCCCGGACCGGTCGCCGCTTCGCCGCCAACGCCAGCCAGGGCGTGTTTCTGGGCCTCTTGCTTGGTGGTGGCTTGGAAGTTGAGCCGTTTCGAATCGCCCTCGCCCTCGACCTCGACGATGATCGTGTTCTTGCCGGTGAAGGAGCCCCGGAGGATCTCCTCGCTGAGCGGGTTCTCGATCATGTTCTCGATGGCCCGGCGCAGCGGGCGAGCACCGTAGTCGGGGTTGTAGCCCTTGGCGATCAAGTAGTCTTTGGCGTCGTCGGTGAGGACGAGCTCCAGTCCGCGGTCGGCCATCCGGCCCCGGATCTTCGACAGCTCGATATCGACGATCTGCTTGAGATCTTGCTTGTTCAGCGAGTGGAAAACGATCACGTCGTCGAGCCGGTTCAGGAACTCGGGCCGGAAATACTTCTCGATGGCGACCTTGAGCCGTTCCTTCATCTGCTCGTAGCTGTCCGCCTCATCGCGGCCGCGGTCGAACCCGAAGATATTCGAGCTCGAGGTGACCTCGGCCCCGGCGTTGGTGGTCATGATGATGATCGTGTTCTTGAAATCGACGTTGCGGCCGAAGCTGTCGGTCAGCCGGCCCTCTTCCATGATCTGGAGGAGCATGTTGTAGACGTCGGGGTGGGCCTTCTCGATCTCGTCCAAGAGAACAACCGCGTACGGCCGGCGGCGGATCTTCTCGGTGAGCTGGCCCCCTTCCTCATAGCCGACGTAACCTGGAGGCGCCCCGATCAGCCGCGAGACGTTGTGTTTCTCCATGTACTCGGACATGTCAATCTGGAGCAGGGCGTCGGCATCGCCGAACATGAACTCGGCGAGGGCCTTGGCGAGCAGAGTTTTGCCAACGCCGGTGGGCCCGGCGAAGATGAAGCTGCCGATCGGCCGCTTGGGATCCTTGAGCCCGGCCCGGCTCCGCCGCACCGCCTCGCTGATCCGCCGGATCGCCTCGGACTGCGAGATGACTCGCTTCTGGATGTCGTCTTCCATCTTCAGCAGCCGGGCCGTTTCCTCGGTCTCGAGACGGGTGAGCGGGATTCCGGTCATCTTGCTGACAACCTCGGCGATCACTTCCTCGTCGACCGTGCCGTCCACTTCCTTCGACCGTTCGCGCCACTCGCGGGTGATCGTTTCCTTCTTCTTCTTGAGCTTGTCGGCCTGGTCCCGCAGGGCGGCGGCGCGCTCGAAGTCCTGGTTGGCGACGGCCTCTTCCTTGTCCTGGTTCAGGCGTTCGATCTGCTCGTCGAGCTCCTTGAGGTCGGGAGGCCGGGTCATGGCCTTGAGACGGACGCGAGCGCCCGACTCGTCGACCACGTCGATGGCCTTGTCCGGCAAGCAGCGGCCGGTGATGTAGCGGTCGGAGAGCTCGACGGCGGCCTCGAGCGCGTCGTCGGTGATCTGAACGCGATGATGGGCCTCGTAGCGGTCGCGCAGGCCGCGGAGAATCTCGAGGGCCTCGGCCTTGCTGGGCGGCTCGACGACGATGGTCTGGAACCGCCGCTCCAGGGCTCCGTCCTTCTCGATATACTTGCGGTACTCGTCGAGCGTGGTGGCCCCGATGCACTGGACCTCACCGCGGGCGAGGGCCGGCTTGAGGACGTTGGACGCGTCGATTGCGCCCTCTGCGCCGCCGGCGCCTACCAGGGTGTGCAGCTCGTCGATGAAGAGGATGGTGTTCTTGGCGCGCCGGACCTCGTTCATCACGGCCTTGATCCGCTCTTCGAACTGGCCGCGATACTTGGTGCCCGCGACCATCATGGCGAGATCCAGCACCACGATCCTGCGATCCCGGAGCAACTCGGGAACGTTGCCATCGACAATCATCTGGGCGAGCCCCTCGACGATCGCCGTCTTGCCGACCCCGGCTTCACCGAGCAGCACGGGGTTGTTCTTGGTGCGGCGGGAAAGCACTTGGATCACGCGCTCGATTTCATTTTGGCGGCCAATGACCGGGTCCAGCTTTCCTTGCCGTGCCAGGTCGGTCAGGTCGCGTCCGAATGAGTCCAGGGCCGGAGTCTTGGACTTGTTGCCTTTTGACGTGGCACCGCGTTCGCTTTCGCCGCCAGCGTCCATCCCGTGACCGAGCAAGTTGAGCACCTCCTCGCGCACTTCTTCGAGCTTCAGGTTGAGGTTCATCAAGACCTGGGCGGCCACCCCTTCCTGCTCGCGCAAGAGGCCAAGCAAGAGGTGTTCGGTCCCCACGTAGTTGTGGTTTAGATTGCGGGCTTCCTCGATGGCATACTCGATGACCTTCTTGGCTCGAGGGGTCTGGGGCAATTTGCCCATCGTGACCATTTCCGGGCCGGCCTGAACAATCTTCTCGACCTCGTTGCGGATCTTTCGAAGGTCGACGTCCAGGTTCCGCAGGACGTTGGCGGCGACGCCACTTCCTTCCTTGATCAGGCCGAGCAAGACATGTTCGGTTCCGACGTACTCGTGGTTGAAGCGCTGGGCCTCTTGATTGGCCAGCTGCATCACCTTGCGAGCGCGATCGGTGAAGCGTTCATACATTCGTCAACTCCGATCCGACGATCCTACCCTCACGGTATTACGCCGATCCAGCGAGCTGCCCCAAGAACCACTGAAGTCATTATAAGCGCTGGAAACGGCAAAAGTTCAGGAAAGCAAAGCGCGGGGCGGTCAATTTCCAGCCCCTCTCGGTCGCGTCTGGCCTGGGAACCACCCGATTACAAGAAGACTGATTTTCCGGCGACCCTGCAAGCCCCCTGATCTTACGAGATCATCATTCGCCACGAAATCTCAAAGACAAGAGCCCGACGAAAAAAGCCTTCGCCGGGGCGTACGCCGGACGAAACCTGCAACATTATAGAGCTGTATTACCCCGGCAAGGAAGTAGGTCAGGCTTTCCAGCCTGACCTACAATGCGTTTCTTTCGTCCCGGGGTAATAGGATCCAGGGCCCATCCCTTGATAGCATCAAATCATGGATTGGGGCCGAAATCGCCAGGGCGATCCGCTCACCGTCAGTGCCTCACTCTCCACCCAGACGCGTCAGGGCCTGCTCGATCTCCCAGCGCCATTTGGCTCCGCCCTCCAGCTCCAGACATTGGCGAAACGCGCGCCGGGCAAGAGCTGGCTGGTGCAAGCGGACATGAAGGGTACCAAGTTGCAGAAGTGCGTCGGCGTCGGTTTCGTCGATCGCCAAAATGCGCTCGATTCGCTTCCTCGAGTCATTCCAGCGGCCTTGAAGATAGGCCTCCATGGCATCTCGAAACAGCCGCTCGATTTCCTGGCGGAAACGCTGCGGATGGCACAGCCAGACCCACCAGAGCGTGTAGGCGAAGCTGGCTACCCAGGTCAAGATCGCCAGGGTCGCGAATGCGCCGCTCCACCCCGGGGCGAAGGCTTCGATCCAGATCCAGCGGGCAACAATCGCCAGGTCAAGCGTGGCCGCGAACAGTATCGCCAGTATCAGTCCCAGAACCTCCTGACCCGTCCAGACCTGCGCCAGGCCAGGCCAGATGGTAAGCACGCCAATCCATGTACGCCTGGGCACGTCTTGGCTCCCTCTTGCCTCTTCCCTTGCGGCTCACCAGGTTCAGTGGACAGGCTGACTGTCGAACTGACCATCGAGTCGCGGCGGTCTTCGGCCGGCGATCAACGCATTAGCTTGTCTCGGAATTGACGACCCAGGATCTTGAAGCGTTCCCGGTCTTCCGGCCCGATGATCTGCTCCAGCGACGAGCGTCCTTCGGCCGCAGTCCCAGGGGCGGTGATTACGACGCGGTCCACATTCCCCCTCAACCTGAGCGAAGTCAAGGAGTTGAGGTCCAGATCCAGGCCGCTGATAAACTTCCGTGCCCGGTCGGGAATCCGGTCAGCCACACCGTCGAGCTTTACCTGGTAGTCGAGGCGGCCGTCAAAGTCAGTCCAACCGGATATCGCGACCGGAATCCGGCCGGCTGTCAGGGTGAGATGATCGGTCTTGATACGCCCGTCCTGTACCACGAAATCGGACCGAATCGAGGCAAGGTTGTCCGTCGAAGAGAGCTCTGCCAGTTTCGCGAGCTCGGTCATCAACGGCGTCCCGTTGAGCTCGATCGGGTCGAGCACGAGGCTGCCATTGCCCACCAACGACTTGCCCAACACTTTGCGGCATTCACCCCGTCCACGTAGGTAGACATCCATTGTCATCCGTCCCTGAAGCTGCCCCCTAGCACCAGCCAGCACGGGCACCAGATAGCGGAGCATGCTCATACCCTGGTCAAGTACAACGTCGGACGTTCGGAACTGCCCCTCGAAGTTGGGCTGACCTCCACATCGATCGAGATGGGCCGTGAACTCGAACGGCCCCTGGTTCAAGCGACCGGAGAGCGTCGCGACAAATGCACCTTCTCTTTCCCAGATCCCCTCCCCTTCCACCTCATCGAAAGTAAGCTGGGTTTGGCTCGGTTGGTCGATCAGCAGAATTCGAGTCTGGCGAACTTTCGTCTTCAGCTTGCTGGGGCCGCAACGGTGTGGCGCAGCGCTCGACGTCGCCGTGCGGTCGCCATCGAACCTGACCAAGTCGGCAAGCTCGAAAGAACCATCCTTGCGACGGAGAACTCGCAGGGTGGCCTCGTCGGCCTGGAGGTTCGTCGGCTCGAACTTGCCCCAGAGCAGTTGCCACAGACTGACGTCGATCTGGATCCGTTTCGCTTCCAACCACGGGTCGCCGACCGACCGCGGCGCGCCGATCTTGAGGCCGGTCAGCTCAATTCCTCCATCCAGACAGACATCCAGGTCGTCGAGTTGGACAGAGCGCCCACTCGACCGTTCCAGCTTCGCAATGACATGGGAACGCGCCCAGTTCGTCGGCGCGACCAAGACGATCAGAACCCAAAGAAACGGGGGCGCGAGCAGAACCCCAAGTGGGATCATCAATCCAAGCCAGCAAAACCGGCGGTGTCTCATGGGAATCCCTTCCAGGTCTCGCGGATCATGCGACACTTCCCGGGCCGTCATGGCCAACACCGAAAGCGAGAGACGGGCGCACGGCACATCGTTCTCCGCATTTCTCGCGTCCGAACCATACTCCGGGACGACGAATTGGGCAAGAACAGTCTTTCGCTCCCACGATCGAGCAAGCCCGGTCCAGGACCAAGGAGACGTCCGGGGAGGACTCGATTGGCGACGGTCAACAATGCAGGAAAAGCGCACTCGCTCCCGAAACGCCGCTCTTGCGAAGCAGCGGTTGACGAGCGTTGAATGGTGGCAGGCCGGCTCGTCTTCCGTGCCCCTGAGCAGCAGGCGAGTGGTGGACGAGCACCCAACCGAGGCGAACCGATGAGCAACGACCACGACGAGGCGCTTGCCAGGGCATTCGACGCGCAAGCACCGCGGTTCGAGCGAGCGCCCGTTCAGAGCGATCCGGCCGCACTGGAACGGCTGGTCCAGTTCGCCGGATTTCCGCCTGGAAGCAGGATTCTGGACGCGGGATGCGGTCCGGGCCTGGTCTGCGGAGCCCTACTCGCAGCCGGGTACCGCGTGGTCGGTGTGGACCTGTCGCGGGAGATGATCGAGCGGGCGCGCCGGCGATGCGAGCCGTGGGGCGATCGAGCCGAGTTTCATCACCTTTCTCTCTTCGACACCGCCCTGGACGACCTGGCTCCCTTCGACGGCGCCTTGTCCCGTTACGTCGTCCACCACGTGATCGATCCGCTCGCCTTCGCGGCCCGCCAGGTACACCTGATGCGCGCCGGCGGAACGCTCGTGATCAGCGACCATCTTACTGATCCCCAGCCTGAACTTGCCGGGCACCATGAAGCTATAGAGCGAGCGCGCGACCAAACCCATACCACGAACCTGACCGGCGGCCAGCTCGTCGATCTGCTTTACCGGGCCGGGCTCGGGCAGATCGCGTTCCTGGAAGAGTCGTTCGAGCTCGATTTCGACGAATGGTTCGACCGGGGCACGCCACGCGATTCCAAGGATCACGTTCGAGCGAAACTTCTGACTGGCCCCGCCATTCGTGGCTTCCGGCCTTCGGTCCAGCCCGACGGATCAATCCGGATCGACTGTCTTCGCGGCATGGTCAGGGGCAGAAAACCGACGGAAAACGCTCCCTGAGCCGCACCTGGTCACCCGCGCGGAACGGTCGCGCCGCCGCGATTCCGCTCAATGCCGGATCCGGCGAGATCAACACTGGCGGTGGATTTCTCGACGTCTTGAGCAACCACCAGAGTCTATCGGGGTGCGGCCAATCCCAGTCTTGGCGGGATCACCCGGTCGCCGGCTTCTGGGCCTCGATCTTGGGGAAAAGTGGCGCGGGTTTGCCCCCGTTCAGCGGTGCCGTGATCCGCAAGTCGAGCCCCTTCATGGGACGGGTCGCGTCGCTGTAGGACACCCGGTCCCAGGCATTGCCGGCACTGAAGTCGAACGC
>JAFAHT010000469.1 GCA_019237095.1 Planctomycetaceae bacterium | reverse complement strand
CAATACAATCAGATTTCTCGGAGAATCTGCCTTCTTCAGTCTGCCAGAGGTAGCAGGACCAACCCCTTTTTGGGATCGGGCCCTATCGGAGCCTGCAAGATCAGGATCAACCAAGGCAAAGGCTCGAAAGACAGGTACGTGCTGTTCGGCAAGTCCTTCGCCACCGCTTTGCGAACGCACATCGCTGCCCACCCGCATAACCGCTGGCTGTTCCAGACCCAAAGGCATGGCAAGTTCAGCACGAGGCGAGTCCAGCAGATCGTCTCCAAGTACGCAGAGGAGGCTGGCGTCAAGGCGACCCCTCACACCTTCCGCCATCAGGCGATCACGTGGCTGACCCGGCACTCAGGCTTGGCTGACGCTGAGCTTCAACTGATCACGGGTCATGCCCGCAGGGAGACCTTGGCGGTTTACCAACATGTGGCTCTCGATGGCGACCTCGAAGCCAAATACCAGGCGACGATGCGGGAGGTCGAGTTGTGACACGGTACTGAGTCAGATGACTCAGATGGCTGGCTGACACCACCGACTGAGGTGCGGAGAACGATCCTCAGCACCCTTGACCTGGAGACGCAGCCATGTATTCCCTGACCCTAACAGCGGACGAACGACGGGCATTCGACTGGGTTGGCTCTCGCTATAACTCGGGCAAGGTCGCCGACCTCCTCCTCGATTGCATCCCAGAGGACCAGGAGTGGGGCGACGACGCCGACATCACGTTTCACATCCCTGAGCATGTGGCTTGGAAAATCAACGAGCTAGCCGAGGATGAAGACTATTCTTGGGCTTGCTTCGCACCAGCATTGGTCGCCAAGCTGAATGACCTTTGCTGGGGCATTGTTTGAGCGACTCGTTCTAGCGCCAGGGTTACGGAGGAGACATCTGCTCCGTGCCCTGACCGCCCTTCTTCTGACTGAGTATTGCCTCGTACGCTTCCCGCTTGTGAATTGTGACTCTCTTCGGGTGCTCAACCAAAAGCCACACCTTGTCGCCTCTGATCTCGATCACCGTCACGATGATGTCGTCGCCGAAGACGACGCTCTCGCCCGTCTTGCGTTGGATGAAGATCACGGCTGGACCTCCTTGAAGGGGCTCTCGGCTTGGAGATTCCCAATCCTACGGCGACCTGCCAAGAGAAGAGTCGATGCCACGCAAATCTCACCATCCCTCGCCCCGCATGTCAATGGTCGGCACCGGACCAAATCGTCACCGCACCTGATCACTTTCACTCATATCCATAGCCCTGCATCAACTGACACCACCGGAAGAGTCATGGAAATGACCCATCCGGCAATCAGATCAGGAGATGCGGCAATGATGACGATCCAAGTGGCGCAAGGGAAATCCCCGGTAATAATCTCATCTTGATTCGCGACCGTGGTTGTCCGTGATCCGAGGTCCGTTAGATCGATTGAGGTTGGATGAGAATTTCATACTTGGGGAGGATCTTGTCGCGTTGCAGTCGGCTCTCGACGGCTTTGAAGGCGGCCTTGGCGATACGAACACCTTTGTCGTAGGTCTTCTCGATCAGGCTGACGACCGGCTGAACCCCGTTCCAGGTCATCGTCCGAGCCCACTCCACCACGGTGTGGACGCTGTTGAGTAAGGTTCCGTTCCAGTGGCCTTCCAGGATGCCCCAGCAGCGTTCGATGAGGTTGTACTTGCTATGGTACGGCGGATAATACACCAACTTGACTTCCAGTCCGGTGGCGTCCGCGAACCTCACCAACCGATACAGGAATTGGGTCCGAGCACCCGAGTTCTCCGGGCCGTTGTCCAGGTTGATCACCAACCGGCGGGCGGCGGAATGCTGTGCTTTGTTCGCGTCCCACCACTGTTCCAGACAATCCACAATGAAGTCACTGGTCTCGTGCGATGTCCCGATGAAGATACTCAGCAAGCCCGAACTCACGTTCAAGATCCCGTACGGTACCAGTTTCTTCTTGGGCTCGGTGTCGTGATCCAGGGCGCGGGGAGCCTCGGCCGCGCGGGACTCCCCGTCCCGAGAGAAGTCCCCCACATCCACTTTGGCCTTGGCATCCATGGAAATCCGCACGACATCGGGGAAGTCGACCGCCGTCTGATTCTCCTGACGGACATTCGCGAAAATCGCATCGGTTTCGGGAATCTTCTTCAACGGTTTGGTCTTCTGCACCCTCCGCAGCTTGTAGCCCAGACGGTTGAGGATCACGCCAATCGTGTTCACGTGGGGAAGTTCCTCGTCGGTCCAGCCTTTCTGGTCGATGAGGGCTTGCCACATCCCCTTGGCCGTGATTCGAGTGTACAGAAACGGCGACTGAAACTTGGGGTCCGCTTGGCTTTCAGGATCCGCCAAGGCCCGGATGTCGGCTTCCAACTCCGGAAATTTCGTTTCCGTCTTGTGATTTCCCCGAGCGGAGAAATTTCCCTGGCAAGTGATCCCAGTTCGCAGTTCGTTCAACCCCAGCGCCACGGTGTGGTGAGACCAGCCGAACACGCGCTCCGCTTTCCAGATGCTCCCGTCCAAGTAGTCCAAGGTCACCTGGGCCTGGAACGCCCTGCGCTTGGATCCTGTCAACTTCCGGGCGGCATCCTTGAACGACGCAATCACCTCCTCGGTGAGAACTTTCATCATCCCCTCCCTGGGACCGGCTCTCGAATCCGAAACCACAACGGAGGGGAGTAGAACAGAAAACTCGAATCATGCCGAGACTATTCTCCGGGGATTCCCTTAGGCGTCAGTACAACGATCTCTTTCGCCAGCAGGTTTTCAACGAGCAAGAGGCGCGTCAACGCCTGAGAGAGCCGTTGTTTGAGCTCGGTTTCGTTCGTGCAGGGATGAAACTCGACCGCACGACCTTCGGGCCCTCGCGGGCCTATCGGCACCTCACCGAGGTAGTAGTGCTGCATCGTCCGACAGATGCATTGCGTATTCCGCACATTCTCCTCAAGGTCGAACGTCATCAGATCCTCCGGGATCCGGCCGCGGTCGGGGCGGATTACCTGGTTGTTCGTATCGTGAAAGACATAAAGGATGCTGCGTCTGCCTCCCGCTAAGCAGCTTTCCAGGGCTACGAACCAATCTGCGATAAAGTCCTGCCCTTCGTCTACCAAGATAGCCTCATAGGGACGTTGCGGCCTCACTGCCATCGCGTCGAGCAGCTTGCAGGGAAAAATGTCGTCGGCCTGGGAGTCGTTTGGATCCAACCCTGGGACGAAACGGCTGGCCAGCTCGCGAACACTCATCGCCTCCATGTTAGGTTCCTTGGCGACGAGGGACTTCAAGAATCGCGCCAGAGGCTCGGCGTAGCAGACCAACAGAGTGGAGAACCCTTGCCTAGCCAAGTCGCGAGCGCGCTGCACGGCGACGTAGGTCTTGCCGCTGCCAGCCGCGCCTCGGATCGCCAACCGCCGCGTTCCTTGCATTCGGCGAAACAAGTCGATCTGCGAGTTAGTCAGGGTCTGGATCTCCGTGTGCTCGACATCGATTTGAGAGCGCAGCGGGTTGGGGAGCTTGGTCGTACGAGCCAGAAGTCGCACGAGCCCGCCCACGATTTCCGGGC
>JAFAHT010000449.1 GCA_019237095.1 Planctomycetaceae bacterium | reverse complement strand
TTGACCCACTTGAGAAGCGTTGCGGCGAAGTGCTTCCGCGATGTTGGTCACGCCCATGGTCCGTAGCAATCCGATCGTCGCATTTCGGAAGGCGGCCATCACTTGGGGACCGGAACGCTTGCGGACCCGGCTGGAGTCCTCACCCATCGTGACGTCCCGTACGTAGTGAGAACGATTCTCGATCGACCAGTGCCCTCGGGTCCATTTGAGCAACTGACCCGCGTCCGCCATTGCCCTCGAGACACTGGTGATGAAGTAGCGGGTTTCGTGCGTGGTCTTGCCGTCCTTCACCACATCGCTCTCGACCTGACCGACTTGGGCAACACCGGGCCAATCCAGATACTCATTCAACGCCGTTGTCGCCTTCAAAGTGCGACGCTCGCGACGACCGTGTCCCTTGTCGAGGGTTGTCACCGTGTCCATGGCGTTATCCCAGATTCGTTGCTGCCGAGGGGGAAAAAGCCCCTTCCACAGGAGGGGCGAAGGCCATCTTGATATCGTGAAGGAGCGTCGGTTGGTTGTCTTTGACAAAGATCAAGTAGTCGCCCCGAGCATCGATCACCTGCTGACAGAAATCGCGCTGGCAAAACATGGCATCACCAGTCACCAAGCGCCCTTCCAGGACCAAACCTTCCAGCAACCGAAGGGCTGCTTTGTGCTCGTTGGTCTTCTCCTCGCCGCCGTTGGGAACGGCCGCCTGCGCCAGCGACAGACCCGATTCATGAGCCAAGAGCGAGAGCAGGTGCACGGCTTTCTGGAGCCCGTCGAAGCTCCCTCGGGCTGATTTGCCATCCAAGGCATAGGCTTCCGCTGTCGACGGCTCGGCGACCAACGGTCGGCTCAACAACGCTTCGACCCACCTGGTCAAGGCGTGCTCGAACGCCTCGAGGTTCAGGGCGATCAGGACCTTCCGGATGCCGCCCAACTTCGGAGGCTGGCGAGTGAAACCGGGTCGATGCATCAGCGTGATATCGTGATCCTGCGCCCATTGACCGATAGCTGCGTAACTCCTGGCGCCGCACAAGATGGCGCAACATACCAGGACAAGGATGGCCGACAGGGGATGTTGCCGCCCGCGACGGCTCCGAGGATCAGGAACTGTAGCAAGAAATGAAAGTAGACTGCTCGGATGAAATGCCTCCATGCGACTCCTCCGTGAGGTACTTCCTGGTGAAAATCGAACCTCCTGGCCAACAGACTTTCTCTTATTCGCCCAAGCTCAATCTGTCAACAGCCCTACAGCCCTGCTTGCTGGTATTTCTTGATTGACACGCCAGGATGATCCTTGTAGCTTCGGGCACTTTCTTCGAATCCACAACCCGTAATTTGCTTACAGATCCAACGGTTGATGAACGCATGGATGTTGCCAGGCTCGTCCTGAGCCGGTGATCCCACTCGCCATCACACCAGGAGGTTTCCGTGATGTCACCCATGAACCGCATAGCGCGCCGCGAGCTCGCGTTTTTGATTCTCTTTTGTTCGTTCTCCGCAAGGTTGTTCGCCGCCCCCTTGATCACTCATCCGCTTGGCATCTCGACGGGGGCGAACAGTCTGCTTGATGTTTCCTCCGGCAGCACTCGGTTCTGGTTGACCTCCGGGATGGATGGGACTGAACCCATGAGCGCGGAAGCAGGCAAAGGGACGCCCGGCAGCGACCTTACGTCGTCCACTGGCACCGCGGGTGTGCAGAACGGGCCGCAGTCGGGGGATGGTTCATTCGGGTCAGCCGGCGATTTCGCGTCTGAATCGCAGGGAACGAGCCAGACCACGGACACCGGTTCGGCAGGGCAGGTCACGATTCATCCCGATGGGTCTTGGGTGGGAACAGCGAAGGGTCGTACCGGCCGAGTCAATCCGGCGGATGGTGCGATTCAGTCCCGCCTGCGTGCCGCTGACCCTGTGGAGATGAACCGAGCATCCGCGGGCCAGGTTTGGTCCAGCGCGAGCGGAAGCGGCGCCTCGCAGCCTGCTGGGGCTGCCGCGGACGTAACCAGCGGATGGCGTTCCCCGAGCAACACGCAGGGAAAAGGCACAACGGATACGACCGCCCCTGTGCCATCCCAGGTGTCGTCGAGTCCCACTGTGTCGAGCCAGCAGGTGGTGACACCGCCGGGGCAGCCGGGCTCGGTTTCGTCGAGCCAGGCAAGCCAGGCGGTATCGAACCCACAAGGATCCGCTTCTTTGGCCTCGTCGAGCCAGGCAAGCCAGGCGATATCGAACCCACAAGGATCCGCTTCTTTGGCCCCGTCGAGTCCCACTGTATCGAGCCAGCAGGTGGTGACACCGCCGGGGCAGTCGGGCTCGGTTTCGTCGAGCCAAGCAAGCCAGGCGGTATCGAACCCACAGGGATCCGCTTCTTTGGCCCCGTCGAGTCCCACTATCTCGAGCCAGTTGAACCCGGCTGGCACCGCGCAGATGCCGGCGGGAACGCCGGGAGTCTCTTCGAGCTCGGCACTGCCCTCAAGCTCCGCAGGGGCCACGGCCGGAACGGCGACACCTCAGTCGGGAGGCTCCACGCCGCCAGCGAGCGTTGTGGGGCCCGCGGGTGTGGCGAGCCAGGGCCCAAATCCACCTTCCAACAATTCCGCGGTCACCCAATCGCCCCAGCCTTCCTCGGTGTCGATTGCACCGGCAATTGCGTCAATGGTGTCAAACCCACCGGCAACACCCGCAGTCAACAACGCGAGCTCGAGCGCGGCACCGCTCTTGATCTCTCTGTCGCCGAGCCTGAGCAACGTGCTGGGCGGGGCAGGCAGTACGACTGCGACAACGAGCAATCCGGTCTCCACCACGAGCGCCATGAGCGCCCTCTCAACCGGTGGAACCTCTTCCAGCACCCCTCTGTCAGGATCGCTGGCGAGCTCCAATCTGCCACTTCCCTCGGTCGAAGTGGCGAGTCAAATCCTGGTGAATCCGGTGCCGGACGCGACCTCCACAGGCCTTGTCATGGGGACCTTGCCCCAGAACATTCCCGAGCCGCGGGTTCTGGACATGCTTATGGTGCTTGTGACCGTTTTCGCTCTGAGGCATGTGTACGGGCGCGGCGTTCCCGGCTCTTGGCCGGCCCGCGGCTCTTCAATCGGAAAACGCGACGGCGACCTGTGCGGCAAGGCGGGCGTTGGAGACATCGCTGGAACCGCTCCGGATGTTTGCACCGCGGTCTCCATCGCCAGCGCTGTCTCTCAAGGTTCTCCGGCCAGGGCAGTCCTCAGGCGATGACCGTGGATTCCAGGAAAACCCAAGGCCGGTCAAGCGGCAATGCGGTTCCGGGTGCCAGTGGAGTCCAGCTTTTCATTGCATCCATGGTGTCGCCGATTCGGGTGTTCTTACGAGATTTCTGATGTTCAGTTTTCCATAGCGTGCAGCATTCAACGCGTGGATCTTAAGGCCGATCATGGGTTTGGGTTGCAATGCTTGGCGGAGACCGGTGATGTATGTGTGTCTGGGTTGGAAAAATCTCCGCTTCGCATCAGGTTCGTGTCCAGAGCCTGGACGTGAAAGAGTAATATACTTGGGCGGCATGCGCCAAAATCCAGGATCGAGGCAAATTGGTGTGACGCCGGCTAATGAGCAGAGGCATCGACCAGACCTGGAATCTCAGGTAGAACTGGGGAGCCACCGAATTTACAAAATCCCCCGTCCACGCATCACACTTTTGCCGGCTCCACGTATCAGATGCAGGATGGTAATTCATCGCGGCCGCCGAGGCGAACACAATGGCAATCGAGTCCATGCTTTCACGGATGAGATCCACGGGGGATACGACGCGCGTCATACGAGAGTCCCGGAACGAAGCGATGCGAGTCATATTGGAAGTACTGCAAGGTTCACGCAAGGGTCGTTCCTTCATGTTTGACCGCCACGATACATTCATCGTGGGCAGATCGCGCTTCGTCCATTGCTCGATGCCCGAGGACATGGCCCTTTCGCGTGATCACTTCATGGTTGAGATCAATCCGCCACAATGCGAATTACGCGACCTGGGAAGCACGAACGGAACGTTTGTGAACAATCAGCGAGTGGACCGGATTCGTCTGGCCTCGGGCGATTTGATCGCCGCGGGCCAGAGCGTGTTCCGCGTCCGGGTCGATCAGACTCCGATTTCGAGCAGTGAGGCGAGCTCGCCCTCGTCTTCGGGTTCGCGATCCGAGGGCGATGGTCTGTCAGCCATAAAGTGCACCTGTTGCGGAACACCGGCGCCGCAGGATATCACGATCGCCGGCCCGCTCCAGGGCGATACCACCGAGGTGATCCAATGGTGGTGCTCGTCTTGCCGCTCCGAATTGGCGGCCTTGCCCCAGCCGGTGCCGCATTATACGACATTGCGTGAGATCGGTCGCGGCGCGATGGGCGTGGTCTACCAGGCGCGGCACAACCTGACCGGGCAGAAGGTCGCTCTCAAGCTGATCATGCCCGAGACGGCGACCACCCGCACGGCCATTGATCGCTTCTACCGCGAGATGTCGGTCATCAGCCAGTTACGGCATCCCAACATCGTCGAATGGTACGAGCAGGGAATGACCCGGGGACAGTTCTGGTTCGCCATGGAGTATGTCGCGGGTCCGAACCTCGAGGCGCTGGCCAAGGAACAGCCCGGCCGTCACCCGACCAACCAGGCGTGCCGGCTCACCTGCCAGATCCTCAAAGGGCTGGAGCAGGCCCACCGGATGGGTTTCGTCCATCGCGATATCAAACCCGAGAACGTGCTGATCGCCCAAACCACTGAGGGCCTGATCGCCAAGATCTCGGATTTCGGCCTGGCCAAGAGCTTTCGCGGCGTGGGTCTCTCGGGGCTTACCTTCTCTGGCGAGATGCGCGGCACCGTGCCGTTCATGCCCCCGGAGCAGATGCTCGATTTCAAGACCGTCACGCCGCTGGCCGACCTTTACGCCACGGCCGCAACGTTATATTACCTGCTTACATGCAAGTATATTTACGATGAGCCAGCAGGTGGCGGCGACCTGATCCGCATGCTTCTGGAAGAGCAGCCCGTGCCGATCCGCACCCGGCGTCCCGATGTTCCGAAGCCCCTGGCAATGGTCATCGGGCAATGCCTGGCGCGTGATCCCAAGGAACGCCTCACCGATGCCAATTCGATGCGGCGGGCGCTCAAACCCTTCTGCTGACACACGGGGTCAACTCACCGCTCACACCAGGGGGAGCGTTGATTTGCGTTCGCCCAGGATCGGCGTCGGGTCGACGTCCAGCCAACGGCGGGCGAGGTTGGGTCGACGTCAAGGTGGGATAGTCGCGCTCCTCGCTTCATTGACGAGTCGCTGCGCACGTGCCGCACATCTGGACAGCCAGGCGCGCGCACGGACTGGTGTCTCCAACTCGCCTTGACTCTCGCGCCAAGCCTGCTATAAGTCTGCGAATTCCCCTCTCGTTGCATCATCTCTCAAGTGCGTCGGGGAACCGATCCCGTCGTTCGTTCGTGCACGTCGTGGCGTCGTCTGCCGGTGGTCGCCGTCCAGGATGGTCGGCCCGGTCGATGGATCACGGATGAGGAGCCATTCCACGTGACCGCTCGTAAAAAGAATTCGACCTCGCTTTTCCGACGACTCATGTACTTCGTGGTGATGCTCCTCACCGGCGGCGGTGCCGGCGTCGGCGGCTGGGCTCTCAAGGACCATCCCAGGATTCAGACCTTGATCGGCATGGTCACGGGTAAGGCCGAGGAACCCGGAGCCGATGGATCCGACCTCAAAAGCAAGCTGACTTCAGCCGTCGCGGGCGTGCTCCAGGACGACCCGCGCCAGCCAGGGTTGTACAAGGTCAAGATCACCGCGATCCAGCTCGACCCGAAGCTCTTCAAGACCGGCCACACGGTCGACTTGCAGGCCCGCGTCCTGAAAATCGACGGCCAGGGTAGCGAGCTCGTCGTCTGGGAGAGCAAGACCTACGGCGAGAACCTCGCAGTCGCGGGCAAGGACGATTTGACCGCCGCATTTGTCAACCGCCCCTTCGAGATCGACTGGTCCCCCGGCGATAAGGTCGTCGTCGAGGTCTGGGACCGCAAGGGCATCCTCTTTGAACGCAGGGACCTGAAGATGGCACTCCCCGAGCCAGGCGTCTTCCCGCTGGCCTCCGGCACTCATGCCCTGGAGGTCTCGGGGCGAAGCGGGTCGGAGCTCGACTCCGAGCTGAACCGGATCGTCCTGCAAAGCCAGCGGGTGGGCGACTCTCAGGCTCGCCGCGGCGGAGATTCCCGGACCGACGACCCGAGGCAGGTCGCGGAGCGACCTATAGTCATCAAGTGAACGCAAGGAGATCACGGCGTGACCACCCGCCTGTCCCTCGATCGCTTTGAAGGCAAGAACAAATCGATCGCCGTCCTCCTGACCGACGACGGCGAGTCGATCAACCTTCCCAGGGCGCTGCTGCCCCCCGGCGCAAAGGCCGGCGACGTTCTCTCGCTGACGCTCGAAGCCGACCCCGAGGAAACCCGCAAACTGGCCGAGGAGACCCGGCACGTCCAGAAGGACCTCGAGAAGACGGATCCCGGAGGGGATATCAAACTGTGAAGGTTTGCAGGTTTCTGCGTCTCCTGGTCCTGGTCGGGCTGGTCCTTGCCGGCCCAGCCTCGCCAGGCTTCGCCCAGCTCTTCTCGGGAGGGTCAGGCGGGGCCGCCAAGCCCCTCGTCATTGATTTCCTCGACATCGGCCAGGGCGATTCGATCCTGATTCGCTCTCCTGAAGGCAAGACAGCCCTGGTGGACGCCGGGCCCTCCAGCGACGCGGCGGCCCAGTTCTTGAAGCGCAAGGGTATCACCGCGCTGGACATCGTCATCGTCTCGCACCACCATAGCGACCACTGCGGTGGTATGGACCAAGTCGTCCGCGACTTCAAGCCCAAGTACTTCATGGCCACCAGCTCGTCGCATACGACCAAGGGCTACCTGAAGCTGCTCCAGACCGTGAAGGCCGAGAGCATCACGGCCGTCGCGCCCACCGCCAAGCCGCGCAAGATCGAGCTCGGCTCGGTGCTCCTGACCGTCTTCCCCCAGCCCCCGCTGGACCACCAGGAAGAGAACAACAACTCGATCGGCATCCGCCTGGAATACGGCAAGTTTTCGGTCCTCATGACAGGCGACAGCGAGACCGACGAGCGGCAGTGGTGGCTGGCACACAATTCCAGCCTGATTCGCGACTGTACAATCCTCAAGCTCGCCCATCACGGCAGCCGCAACGGTACCGACCAGCGCTGGCTCGACCTGGTTCAGCCCGAAGCGGTCGTCGCCAGCCTGGGCGCGGGAAACGACTACGGCCACCCTCACTCCGAGACGATCTCTCTGCTCCGAAAGAACGAAATCCCTTTCCTGCGCACCGACCAGCGCGGCACCATCACCATCGTCAGCAACGGCCGCACCTGGAATCTTGTCAATTCCGGTCTGACCCGCCGTGGCGGCTCGCGGAAGGCTGACGCCGTGGCAGCCAGCTCGAGCGACGACGAGCCAGGCGCGAATTCCTCTTCCTCAGGGTCAAGATCGCGGCGACGATGAGCCTGGCTTCGATCGCCCTTCCCCGATCGGGGCATGGCCGCTATGATCATGCACCCAGGAGGGGAACACGTCAGCCTCGATCTTGCTCAGTGAGGAGTCAGCGATGCCGCTCCCGACCTACTCGAACGTCCAGCGGAGCGCTGGCTCGGGCCTCTGGATGGGCCCCAACACGGGCCCCTTCCATGACCCGAGCAACTTCTCCGAGGTCTTCCTGGGCGCTTTTCGCCGCGATGTCCTTTCCTTCTATCCAGGCAGCCGGATCGAGCGCGAGCCGGCCGTGATCCCGGCGGACTCGACAGCCCCGGCCACACATGTCTCTGCCACGTTCACCCTCGATTTTCAGCTTGACGAGGAAAGCGGCGGTGCGCGTGATTCGGTGCGGGTTGCGCTCTTCGGCGTCTGGTATCGCCTGAGCGTTCCCAGAAGCCTGGGGCTGGGACCACGCGACCACGATCTGATCCGAGCGGTCGGCAGGGTCATGGAACTGCACCACCAGGTCCTCTTCCGCTGGTCGCGCATATCGCTCCTGCAA